>CAYJSC010000059.1:3502-5289 GCA_964372475.1 uncultured Gammaproteobacteria bacterium
ATATAAAAGGCTTCAAGGGTTTGACGTTTTTTTTAATTTTGGCACTGATGAACACGGACTAAAAATTTATCGTAAGGTTCTTGAAGAGAAAAAAGACCCACAAAAATATTGTGACGAATACGCCGCCAAATTCGAGGCCCTCAAGAAAGGATTGAATTTAAGCTATAACAATTTTATTCGTACAACCGATAAGCACCATATCGAGGCGTCGCAAGAATTTTGGCGAAGATGTTTTAAAAATGGAGATATTTACAAAAAAAATTATCGCATTAAATATTGTGTGGGTTGTGAGCTGGAAAAGAGTGATTCAGAATTAGATCACGGTCGTTGTCCTTTGCACCTAAATCAAGAAATAGAAGTTTATGATGAAGAAAACTATTTCTTTCGTTTTTCCAAATACCAAAAAAAATTACTGAACCTTTATGATAAAAATCCAAATTTTGTCGTACCGGATTTCCGTTTAAAAGAAATTAAAACATTTGTGGAAAAAGGTCTGGAAGATTTTAGTATTTCTCGTTTAAAAAGCAAAATGCCGTGGGGCGTTGATGTACCAGACGATTCTGATCACGTGATGTATGTTTGGTTTGACGCGCTGATCAATTATATTTCTGCAATTGGCTGGCCTTCCGATATCGCAAAATTTAATACGTGGTGGCCAGTAGTGCAATTTGCCGGAAAAGATAATCTGCGACAACAAAGTGCTATTTGGCAGGCCATGCTTTTATCCGCAGGAGTAGCTAATTCTAAACAGATTTTTATCCATGGTTTTATTCAAGTAAGTGGCCAAAAAATTAGCAAGAGTCTAGGTAATGTTATTAATCCACTAGAAATTGTTAAAAGTTACGGGACCGATGCACTGAGATATTATCTTTTAGCCAAAATTCATCCGTGGAAAGATAGCGATTTTACTATAGAAAAATTTGAAAGTGCATATAATGCCGATTTAGCAAATGGACTAGGTAATTTAGTTGCAAGAATCGCAAAGCTTGCGGAAAAAATTAACTTTATTAATAAAAATTTACCAAATAATTTATTTTCGGAAGTAAAAGATAATTTAGATCAATACCGGTTTGATAAAGCATTGGAAACGCTATGGAAAAAAATCAAACAATTAGATTTAGAGATCGAAAAATCACAACCATGGAATTTAAATGACTCGGATTTAAAAATATTTCTTGATAAGAATCTTTTACAAGTTTATGCTATCGCATACAACTTACAAATATTTCTTCCGGAAACCTCAGACAAAATTCTCAAGCAATTTACTGGTGAAGTAAGGTCACAACTACCGCTTTTCCCCAGGATAAAATAATTGTAAATTATAAATTGTACATTTTACATTTATGTTAATCGACACTCACTGCCACCTCAATTTTCATGCCTTTAAAAGCGATTTAGACTGCGGCAAGCGCAATAAACCCAAAAATGTTAGAATTTAAAAAACGATGTGGGAAAAATTTATTATCCATCACGAAAAAAGATTTATTAGACTTCTAGAGATTACCATCGGAATGACAACCTGGGTTGTCATCACGATGCCGGTTTGGTTGTCTTTATGGCACCCGGCGGTGGTGGCTTATTTCGTTTTATTTTTCGACGTCTATTGGCTGTATAAATCGGCGGTGTTGGGAATAAACTCCCTTCGTTCTTACCAAAAATTATCAGCTCATTTATTGATTGATTGGTATAAAGAAGCCTCAAGTCTGAACCAGTGGAAGAAAGTTTATCATCTCGTGATCATTCCCGAATATAAAGAACCATACACGGCTTTACGAGATACACTGTTA
>CAYJSC010000060.1:0-5287 GCA_964372475.1 uncultured Gammaproteobacteria bacterium
GAAAACCACCAAAAAGCCGGATATTTCTATCCGGCTTTAAATTTACTAAATAATCCTCTTTACGGCAGACAAACGTAGCAGTTCTTAGTTGTATTGCAAGTCGTACTTGCTCCAACCGTTCCTGCACATGCTTCACCTGTGGCTCTGAATGGCGTTCCAGGCGTAACTGCTGTACCCTTGCATCGGTTAAATGCCTCGGTTAAGAACGAATTTGATTTAGGCACAAAACAAGCATACATCGTCGGTGAAGCTGAACTGTTATCGTACATCAAATAAATCGGCGTTCTCTTAACATCTGTTAACCGGAGAGTAAACCCGTGTTTAATTTCCTGGGTATTCTCCATGTTGGTTAGAGCTGACCTATTAGTATTTAAATCAATCACGTTTTGCCATGACACGTTGACAAAGTTATCGTTGGCCCCGTTTTGCCAAGGAAAATAGGCTAAAGAGGCATAATAGCGATCGACCGCACTTATAAATTGCTCTGAATCTGACCTTAAACCAGTATCATTACCTTTATTGATTTGTTCCAGCGGATTGATGGCTGAAAGCACGGCTGTGGCCATAACGCCAATGACCGCAATAACGACCAGGAGCTCGATCATCGTAAAACCCTTTTGAATAGCTTTTTTCATATCAAACCTCCTTGTAGCTTATAAGTTTTATAAGACTTATAAGTCTTAGATGTTAAATAGCGCTGGTAATTTTATAAATAGGAAGAATAATGGAGATGACTAAAAAGCCAACTCCAACTCCCAATACAATCATGATAAGTGGCTCCAATGCCGTTGTCAAGCCCTTGATTAATTGCTCACTTTCGCTCTCAAAATAGTAAGAAAGTTTAAGGAGTGAATCGTCTAATTTGCCCGTTTCTTCGCCCACTCTGATCATCTGGGAAACGATCGGCGGAAAGACTTCTTTTTGTTCAATCGATTGAGCAAGCGGAAAACCTTTTTCCACGTGTTTGGAAGCAAAATTTAATGCCTTTTCCATTAAAACATTATCGGTAGCCGTAGCCACAATATTAATACTTTCGATAATGGGAATCCCCGCGCCGACGAGAAGACCAAGGGTGCGGCAAATCTGGGCCAGATTTACCTTTTGGGTAATAGGCCCCAAAATCGGGACTTTTAATTTAAGACGGTCCGTAATTTGGCGCCCCTGATCGGTTTTGCGCCAAGCCGAATAAAGAAATCCCGAGCCGACTATGCCTAAAATCATTAACCACCAAAAACCAATCATAAAGTTGGAGACAGCAATTAAAATCCGCGTCGGAATTGGCAAAACGACGTTTAAATCCTTATATAAAGCGGTTAGCTTGGGAATAACGAAAATCATCATAATTAAGGCCATTAAACCCATACCGCCGATCACAATAATGGGGTAGACCAAAGCGCCTTTAACTTTAGAATTAAATTCGCGTTGTTTTTCCATATTGTCGGCCAGTTTACTTAAGACTTTATCCAGCATTCCCGAGGTCTCGCCGGTTCTTAAAAGCGAGATATACAAACGGTTAAAAATATTGGGATATTTTTCAAAAGCCGTCGCCAGATTTGACCCACCCTCAACTTCGTGTTTAATACCTTCAATCGTATCGCGAAGCAGGGGATTTTGCATTTGATCCCGAAGAAGCGACAAGGCATCAATAATAGGAAGGCCGGAAGTAATAAGTGTGGCAAATTGCCGCGTCATGGTAGCAATATCGTCATAGGAAACTTTGGTAAAATATCTCTTAAAGGCTTCGACACTAAATTGTGTCGGCACTCCGATATCAATAATAAAAAGCCCGCGCTCACGAAGAAGCACAGCGGCAACCCGAGGATCTTTGGCTTCAATCTTTCCCTGCAGCGTTTTATTGGCGCGATCTCTAACTTTATATCGATAAATGGGCATAATTTATTTCTTTTCTTTTAACATGCTGACAAAATCTTCGGGGTGAAGAGAATAAGCGATGGCAACGTCTTTATTTACTTTATTGTTAAGAACCAGCCTGGCAAGCGACTTATCCAGAGAAATCATCCCCGATTCCGCCGAGGTCTGAATGATATTGTCGATAAGATGATTTTTCCCTTCGCGGATGACCGTTTTAATCGCTGCCGTAGCGGTTAAGATTTCAACCGCCGGGGTGCGGCCGCCGCTTGCTAAAGGAACAAGTCTTTGCGAAATTATTCCCTCTAAGATACTGGCTAGTTGCAATCTGACTTGTTGCTGTTCCTGTTCCGGAAAGACACCGACGATACGATCAATCGTCTGGCTTGCGCTATTGGTATGCAAACTCGCTAAAACTAAATGCCCGGTTTCAGCCACAGTGATCGCCGCACGGATAGTCTCTAGGTCTCTCATCTCACCGACAAGAACAACGTCTGGATCTTCTCTTAAAACACTCCGTAAGGCCATATCCCAAGAATGAGTATCAAGATGCATTTCGCGCTGAGAGATAATGCTTAACTCCGGTTTAAAAATATATTCGATTGGATCCTCGATTGTAACAATATGGGTTCTTCTGGTGCGGTTGATTTCATTAATAATCGCAGCTAAGGTGGTCGACTTTCCGTGTCCGGTCGGACCGGTCACCAGGATAAATCCCTGTTTTAAGGCAGCAAAAGTATGAGTGATATCGGGTAGATTAATATCTGCCAGCGAGGGAATTTTTAGTGGTATCAAACGAAATGCTGCGCCGATCGTGCCTTTTTGAAAATAAGCGTTGACCCTAAACCGCGCTTGGTCATGGTAAGCGTAGGAGAAATCAATCTCCTTATTAGCTAAAAACAGCTCTTTTTGCTCCTCACTCATGATGGAAAACAAAAGCGTTTTGACATCGTCGGCGCTGATAAGGTTTTGGCCCACGATGGAACTTAGTTCACCATCCACTCGAATCATGGGTTGAAGATTGGCTAGTAAGTGTAAATCTGATCCTCTCGCGGTTAAAACGGTTTGTAATAATGTTGAAAGATCCATAAATCCTCCTGTTAGTTAGTTCGTTAGTTAGTTAGTTAGTTAGTTAGTTAGTTGGTTAGTTAGTTCGATTTAATCCTGTGCTACCCTTAGTACTTCTTCCACGGTCGTAATGCCTTCGATAATTTTTAAATAGCCGTCTTGTTTCATCGTAATCATCCCTTGCTCGATCGCTTTGGCTTCAATATCACCGGTGGAAGCATGTTCCAAAACCAAACGGCCAACTTTTTCATCAATTGGCAGTACCTCAAAAACCCCAATTCTGCCTTGATAACCAGTATTGCTACATTCTTCACAACCCTTACCTTTGTAGAGTACGAATTTAGCCTTTTGTGGCTGTTGTTCTTGCGGAAAAAGTTTAGCTAGGACTAATTTTAGATCACTGACAATTGGCTCTGGTGGTTCATATTCTTCTTTGCAAAAATTGCAAATTCGCCTGACGACGCGCTGGCCGACAATCGCGTTTAGGGCGGAGGCTACCAAATATGGTTCCGCGTGCATATCCAAAAGCCTGGGCAAGGCGCCGGAAGCATTATTGGTATGAAGAGTAGAAAAGACCAAGTGCCCTGTTAAGGCCGCTTGAATGGCCAAATCAGTCGTTTCCGTATCCCGAATCTCACCGACCATAATAATATTGGGGTCCTGACGCAAAAAGGAACGCAGCCCGGAAGCAAAAGTTAGCCCGGCAGCGGGATTTATTTGCACCTGATTGACGCCGCCGATTTGATATTCGACCGGATCTTCCAGCGTCACAATATTTACTTTAGACGTATTTAATTTCGTTAAAATAGAGTAGAGAGTACTCGTTTTTCCTGATCCGGTGGGACCGGTAATTAAAATAATGCCGTGAGGCCGGAAGGTGGCGTTTTCCAGGTTCTTTAGGGCCGTGCCTCTTAAACCAAGTTCGGGCAAAGTCGGAACGCCGCCGCTTTTTTTTAGAAGCCTCATGACAATTTTCTCACCATAAACCGTCGGCAGCGAGGAAACCCGCAAGTCTACCTCCTGATCACCGGTGGAGAAAGAGAAACGGCCATCTTGGGGAATTCGTCTTTCGTCAATTTTCATGTCAGCGAGAATTTTGATGCGGGAAGAAACCGCGTCATGGACCTTCTTAGGCAAGGCCAATCTTTCGTGTAAAATACCGTCAATCCGATAACGCACCCTTGTTTTTTCTTCTTGGGGTTCAATATGGACATCAGAAGCGCGCGATTTGACCGCGTAGTCTAAGATCGTGGAAACGATTTTGGCAATCGGCGCTTCGGTGATCGTTTGGGCTAGGGATTTAGAAGCATCTTCTTCGGTTTTGGTAGAAATTGTTGATTCGTTAAGAGCCTGGGTAACTTCCGAAGTTAAGCTTTGGGAATATTCTTCTTCGATCTTTTGCTGCAGCTCGCTTTCGAGGGCCAGATAGGGTTCAATGGTTAAACCGGATTTGCTTTCGAGAAATTCAATGGCGGAAATATCCACCGGATCTTTCATCGCGATTGAAAGAATTCTCGTTTTGGGGTCAAAAGAAAAAGGCAAAACCAGGTAGCGCCTGGCCACTGGTTCGGGAATGTAAGTTAAGATATCAGGCGAGATGCCCTTGGCCGCTAGCGAAACGTAGGAAACGCCCAACATCACGGCTCTGGCCTTGGCTAGTTGTTCTTCGCCGACAAAATTATGGGCTCGAATCACATCTTCAATTTTTTGGCCTTTATTAACGCTTTCTAAACGGACCAAATCCGCTTGTTCACTCGAAATCAACTTTTGCGACAAAAGCACTCTAGCAAGATCGTTATTGTCGTTTTTCATAGGGCAGAAGCGAAATTTCTAATTTCTAATGACTAATGACTAAAATCTTATATAATCTTAATTGTTATTCAGCTATAATGTCAATTATATGATCCAGGCAAAAATCATTACTGGCGGCAAAAGGGAAGAAAGAGCAAGTTTAGCCAAAGACTTAATCTATAAAATTTTAAGTTTGGCCAAAGACACCCCCTGGGAAAGTCTTAGCAACCATCCTGATCTTTTTCTTTTGGCGCCCACGACTTCCCTAGGAATTGAAGAGGTTAGACAACTTGAATATCAAATTCGTCTTAAACCGTATTTCTATCCTTTTAAAATCGTCCTCATCGAAAACGCCGATTGGCTCACTATTCCCGCACAAAATGCTTTTCTTAAAACTTTGGAGGAACCGCCTGTCTTTTGTCTGATTATTCTTTGTGTGGAGAAAAAAAACGACTTGTTACCGACGGTTTTATCCCGATGTCAACTTGTCATTCTTCCCTCCAAAGTTGACGTCGAACTAAAAAACGAAGAAGAGAAAGAAATGGCCATTGTTTTAGAT
>CAYJSC010000061.1:0-5178 GCA_964372475.1 uncultured Gammaproteobacteria bacterium
CTGGATCTCCTATGGCAATATCGCCAAAATCAATAATTCCAGAAAGAGTATGTTTGTTGGGATCCACGATGATATGTTCTGGCATTATATCGCAGTGTGTTACACATAGTTTTATATTGCTTTTTTTCATTACATCAAAAAAGTTATTAAATACTTTTTCGATCCATTGTTGTTCATTTAATTGAATGTAAGGAAAAACAGTCCTTTTTACTTTTTTTAGACATCGCTGCCATTCTTTAAGAACTTCCAGGCGGTATTTTTTAAGCGTTTTTATTTTTTCAAGAGGAAATGAATGTACCTCGTTAAGAAAGCGGGCCAATTGTTTGGCAATAGTCCGTAGTTCTTCTTGAGAAAACGTACTGGCTAATTCATTTTTAAATTGTACACCTGGAATAAAAGGGTAAGAAACGTAGGGGAATTTAAAAGTTTTATCTACGTGAAGTTTTAGATCAGGAATTGGTACTGGTGACAGCTTTTTAAATTGAGTCACAAAATCTACTTCTACAGGAAGTTTATCCGCGTAATATTTTCTTCTGGGAAAACGGAAAGTTGTTTTTCCCTTAATCACAAATACAGCATAATCCCACCCATCATCAAAAACTTCTATTTGCTCTTCGGAAATAGTAGGAAATGATTTTTTTATTACTTGTAAATATTTCTCGTCGGTCATTTTTATTGTTCTCCTTTATCGACCTAATTATTTATCGCTAGTCCTACTGTATATGTATTGCTTGTAGCAACGCTGGTGTAGTTTCCTAAAATCTCCTTGAAATTCCTTTTAAAAAACTCTTTTAATCCGGAAATGAAAACAAAATACAGTTTTCCTCCTGGCTTTAGGTATATTTTGGCATCTTCCATAATTATCCAATACAATTCTTTACCGCTTTTGGCAGGAACATTCGTAATGATATTGTCAAATTTAATATCAGGAACACTATTTAATCCGTTGCTTAAATAGATTTCGCAATTATTAATATTGTTTATGCTTACATTTTTCTTGGCATAACCTAGCGCTACAAAATCTTTATCAACCATATGAACTTCACCTCGAGGAGATAGCTTGGCAATTACTATTCCCATGGCTCCATATCCACAACCTAAATCCAAGGAAATATCTTGAGGTTTAACTTCTACATTATTGATTAGTAATTCTGTCCCTTCATCAATATCCTTTGGACTAAAAAGTCCCCACGTAGAATGAAAGGTGAAATTAAAACCCCGCAAATTCCTTTGAAAAACAATGTCGCTTTTTAGGTTTAAGCTACGTGAAGGCATAGTGGTTTATTTGTAAATATCTTTACGATGGCCAATTGTTAATATTATTATTTTCTCATTAAATACGTCAAAAATAACTCGATAATTGCCCATATGAAAACGGTATTCTCCCAGTTCGTGATTTATCAGGCGATGCGCAAACGATAAAGGCTTATCAGTTGAAAGATAAAAATTAAGTTTTTTCAGAGTTTCTTCTTGTACTGATCTAGGAGGTTTTTTAAGATCCCTTATTGCCTGTTTTTTGAATTCTAAGGAAAACATAAAACGGCTCACTTGGAATTATTTTAAACCGAATTGTTTTCTAACTTCAGAAATCGTATAACTCTTTTTTCCTTTACGTGCTTTGGCAATGCGAGAACGATAGTTAGGTGATGACAAGGCTTCCAAATCTTCCGTTAGGCTCTGCCATAAATCATCCGGAAGTAAAACACCAAGCGGTTGATCGTTTTTCATTACCCGATAGAAACTGCCGGTTTTTTTTGCCTCCAAAAACAACCGCGTCAAACCCGCTTGGGCTCTTTGAATGTTGGTAAATTTTTCATCATTGATCAGTTGTTGAATCATAATAGAATTATATAATAATTCTGTAATTAAGTCAACAGGAAAAATTCATTAATCAATTACGAAGAGACTTTGTTAATTTCGACGTTTAGCTCAGATTTGATATCCAGTGTTAAAAAAATCGATTGAAATTCTCAAGGTGCACGCTATAGCGTGGAGTTTAAGAATTTTTATTTACTGTCAGTGCCACGGTATAGGTTTTACTTGTGGCGACATTGGTGTAGTTTCCAAAAATCTCTTTGGGTCCGGACGAGAAACCATATTAAAATCTTGGTCTTCGCGGACCTGAAGGACGAAAAGGTGGCCTGGGACCGCCGCGGTTAAAATCAGGACGATTACCGCCGCTTCTTGGTTCGCGCGGCTTGTTGGCATCCTCGCCAAAAAGCATCGAGAGATTAATTCTTCCCTGATCGTCAATTTCCATTACTCTCACTTTTACTTTTTGTCCGATTTGCACCACATCGTTAGGATTGGCCACAAATCCGGTGGACATTTGCGACACATGCACCATTCCTTCTTTTCCGGGAATGACTTCCACAAAAGCCCCGAACGGTAAAATGCGCCTTACTTCACCTTCAAACTCTTCCCCCGCCTTAATTTGCCTCGTTAACATAGTAACCCAAGACGCAGCTTTTTCTACGTCTTCGCTACTTACTCCGGCGATACTGACACTGCCGTCATCAGAAACATCAAGGGTGGTGTTGGTTTGGGCCATGATTTGGCGAATAACTTTTCCTCCGGGGCCAATGACTTCGCCGATTTTTTCGGTATCGATTTTAACAACTTTAATTTTGGGGGCATATTTGGATAGCTGCTTTCTGGGTTCGGGCATCACGCTAATCATTTTTTCCAAGATAGATAATCTGGCTTCTTTAGATTGTTCCAAAGTTTGTTTGATCATCTCTTGGGTCAAACCGTCAATTTTTACATCTAACTGTACGGCCGTAATACCTTTTTTCGTACCGGCAACTTTAAAATCCATGTCGCCACCAAAATCTTCAATGCCAATAATATCAGTTAAAATACGAAAGTTTTTCTGGTCTTCCGAAGTCATCAATCCACAGGCAATACCGGCCACCGGATCAGTAATCGGAACCCCCGCATCCATTAAAGATAAAGTTGATCCGCAAGTTGAGGCCATTGAAGTTGAACCATTAGACGAAACTGCTTCGGATACCACTCTTATCGCATAGGGAAATACATCTTCGGTGGGAATTACTGGCAACAACGCTCTTTCGGCCAAGGCACCGTGTCCGATCTCTCGGCGTGAAGGAAATCCTAATCTTCCGGTTTCTCCTACCGAATAAGGAGGCATGTAATAGTGATGCATGTATCTTTTGGTCTCTTCGCCTTCCATTTTTTCTAAGTACTGTTCCAAAGACGGAGCACCAAGCGTAGTAATGGTTAAGGCTTGGGTTTGGCCTCTTTGAAACATGGCCGAGCCGTGAGTTCTAGGTAGAACTCCCACTTCAATATTAATCGGCCTGATGTCTTTTAGACCCCGACCATCGGCCCTGGTGTTTTCTTTAAGAACCAGTTCGCGAACGTATTTCTTAAAAAGTTTATCGAGAATCTTGATGATTTCCTTAAGTTCGTATTTTTCTTCGTAACTAGTTGTTATATCTTGTGCTAAAACTTGCAAGTCGTCACCCTGGTTCTCTTTGGCGGCCTTGTTTTTTACCATCGCCAGAAGTTCTTTTTTGTATTTTTTATCGATTTGCTCAACTAATTCCTTGTCGACAGCTTCTTCTGGTACGGCTTTCTTCTCCTGGCCGACTTCTTTGACCAAGTCTTTGATGGTATTTAAGATTAAATCTTTTTTCTGGGAAGAGAAATCAATGGCTGCTAAAATTCCGTCGTCTGATACTTGGTTGGCACCCGCTTCAATCATCAATACTTTTTTTTCGGTATGAGTTACGACTAAATCCAATTCGGAATAATCCATTTCCGCAAAGGTCGGGTTGATTAAAAATGTGGACGTTTTTTCTCCTTCTTTCGGATTTACCAGACCTATTCTTGCTGCAGTTACGGGTCCGTGCCAGGGTATGGAAGAAATGGCCAGTGCCGCGGAAACTGTGTTAATGGCTAAAATATCAGAATCGTTTTCGCCATCAACTGACAAAACCGTGACAATTATTTGTACTTCCTTGCGATAATTTTTGGGAAAAAGGGGCCTGATTGACCGATCAATAAGTCGTGCTTTTAAAATGGCGTCGTCACTAGCCCTACCTTCTCTTTTAACCCATCTTGAACCCTTAATTCTTCCTCCAGCATAAAGCTTTTCGGCGAATTCAACGTTTAAGGGAAAATAATCTATATCGGCTTTTTCTTTTCCCTCGACGACGGTGGCTAAAACCATCGTGTCCCCGATTCTACCTATGACAGCGCTCGTTGCCTGTTGGGCAAACCGACCAACCTCAAAACTTATAACCTTACCATCAATATCTGCTTGTTTGGTGACGATTTTGGACATAGAAGCTTTATTTTGGTAATTCTAATTTCTTAATAATTAGTTTGTATCTTTTGTCGTTTTTCTTGGCTAGATAATTTAATAATCTTCTTCTTTTGGAAACCATCGATAATAAACCCCTTCGGCTGTGAATATCGTTTTGGTGAATTTTTAAATGATCGGTCAGTTTCTTAATCCGTTCTGATAAAAGCGCTATTTGCACTTCTGGAGAACCCGTATCTCCCTTGGTATTGGCAAACTCGTCGATGATTTTTTTCTTAGTATCAGAGGGTAAAGACATAAAAACTTTCGATCAACCAAGCTAAACACTTTTTGGTATTAGCCTTAGTTTGTCGTCTTTGGCATTATAACAGTGATTATTATTATTCACAAGACTGGGTTTAGGCGGTACTCGTTCCGCGGTAAATTTTTGGCTGCAGCCAATCCGGTGAAGGAACGTTCTCGGCCTGCTGGTCTTTATCAGAATCTTTTTTCGCGTTTTGACTAGGAATATCTGTAATTTTGGTATCAATCGTTTTCTTTTTGGTAAGAAGTCTTACCCCACCGTTTTTTAAGCACCAGGCCGCGATTTCTAGAACTTCTGGTTTCAAGTTATCTCCGGAAAGATTGATCGTCATTACATCGATCCCAGTTAAAATATTAGTCATGGCGTCTTGATCAACAGCTAGCCCCGTCTCCATCATAAAACCGCCAATTAGTTCGGAAATACTCGAGGTAAGGGGAGAAATAAGGTTTATTTTTCCGTAATTTTCATTAGAAATGTTGGTATCTATATTAATTATGTCAACTTTTGAAAACATTTCTTGTTCTTCAGTATATAAATTGTTCAATAGTGAAATTTTATCTACTCCAACAAGAAAAATTAAATCTGC
>CAYJSC010000062.1:0-5103 GCA_964372475.1 uncultured Gammaproteobacteria bacterium
AGAGAGTTTATGGCGCAGATTTTCTGGTGTTTGGTGCCAGAGTTTGGCCAGAGCGCTTTTATCAATATCAGAAGCAATTAGGGTGTTTACCTTTTTCAGTAGTAGATTATTGTAGCGTCCGTCTCCCGCGCAAACATTGAGCCAGTTTCCAGAAAGATATAAAGAATTAAGGCATGACAAGGTGTCGGGATCGCCAGAACCCCAAATCGATCTGTGATCGGTTTTTGAGTAGTCAAGGTTTTCGCTGAAAATAAAGTTTGCAGGATCGGAAGGGGTAGCAATAGTGTATTTTTCGTGATAAAAATAGCGGTCTTTGGCAATTTTTTTTACTTCATCAAATTCGTTTCGCAATTTTTTTGCGTTATCGACCTTTTTTTTAATTATCCGCTGAAGAGTAATAAGTTCTTTTGAGTTAATGTTATACATTTACCATCAATTTTTTTTAAACCCCTCCGGGTGATTCTTGTGCCATTCCCACGCGGTTTTGACGATGGTTTCGAGATCGCTGTATTTTGCTTCCCAATTTAGTTCTTTTTTAATTTTTTCCGAGGAGGCAACCAGTTCCACCGCATCACCTGGTCTTTTGGTCGACATTTCAATCGGAAAATTAATCCCACTTACTTTTTTGACCATTTCCACTACCTCTTTATTGGTATAACTTTTTCCAGTTCCCACATTATAGATAATACTTTTTTCCTGTTGATTCAGCTTCTCTAGTGCTAACAGATGCGCCTCAACCAAATCGACAACGTGGACGTAGTCTCTTACACAAGTTCCGTCTTTGGTCGGATAATCATGGCCGTAGATTTCAAAAGCGCTATTTCCGCCCAGCGCCGTTTTAATCGCTAGCGGTACGATATGAGTTTCCGGATCGTGATCTTCACCATTATTACCATTTAGGTTTGCGCCGGCGGCGTTGAAATAGCGAAGGCTGACAGATCTTAAACCGTAGGCCTGATCATACCAATGAAGAATTTTTTCTACCATCAATTTTGAGTCACCATAAGGATTGGTAGGATTACATTCATGGTCTTCAGAAATAGGAACGGATTTGGGGTTGCCGTAAACACCGGCAGTTGAAGAAAAAATTAATTTCTTAACATTAAATTGCACCATCGTATCCAAAAGATTCTGCGCGCAAAAGACGTTGTTACGAAAATAAACTTTAGGGTTTTCGACTGACTCGGCCATGGAAATGAAGGCGGCAAAGTGAAAAACGGCGTCGAATTTATGTTCATCAAACAACTTAGTAATGCTTTCCGTATCTCCTAAGTCACCGACTATTAAGCTGGCTTTGGTCGATACGGCTTCTTTGTGGCCGTAACTTAGATTATCGAAAACTACCACTTCGATTGTGTTTCCAATGAGTTTTTCGACCATGTGGCTTCCGATATAACCGGCTCCGCCTGTTACTAAAACTTTCATATTTTAGGTATAAAACGCCTTCGTTTCTTGGCTCTTACCGTTGACCTTTATTCCTAAAGCATATGCTAAAGCATTGGCCACAGAAAGTCCAACGCGAATCCCGGTAAAAGAACCCGGTCCGGTATTTACTTTGATTTCCGTAATTTCAGAAAGTTTTATACCATTTTTTTTGAGCAATTTCTCAATTAGCGGCAGAACTATTTGAGCTTTCAGGATACTTACTTTCGCTTTCACCGTTAGCTTTTCTTCCTGATTAATACTAACTACAACTTTTTGATTATCAGTTGTATCTATATATAGAATTTTTTTCATTGTACCTTCACCGCCCCCTCGCGCAAAATCTGCCACGGTTCCTTGGTACAGTCAATCACCGTTGAAGATCGATTTCCTCTACATTCACCAGGTAAAACATAATCTACTAGTTTAATTAATTGTGGATCCAGCTCGGACAAATGGCTTGGTGTTTTTTTACCATGAAAATTGGCTGAAGGACCCAGTATTGGTACGCCTATATTATTAATAAGGTATAGTAAATCTTCATGGTTGGGCATTCTTAATCCAATCGTGTCGGAATTGCCTCTAACCAGCGGCGGAATTTTATCCACTTGTGCTTTATAAACAACTGTTAGTCCTCCAGGCCAATAGACATCTAGAAGCTTGTCTACTTTTTTCGGTAGGGCTAAAAAATATTCTTTCGCTTGCTCCTTGGAAGAAACCAACACCGGAGCCGCCTGTTCGTTTGGTCTTTTTCGCAGACGATAAAGTTTTTGGATCGCTTGCGGCAAATCCATTCTACATCCTATTCCCCAAACCGTATCCGTAGGAAAAATAACAATACCGCCTTGTCGAAATACCTTTACCGCTTTCTCCAAATTCTCATTATTCATAACTTATTTCTCTTTCGTTTACAGACAGCCATTTAAACCGAATATTTATTCTTTTTTTAGGCAAAATATCACTTGCTTTTTCAGCCCATTCGATGACGACTAAATTATTTTTGTCGTTTATTATTTCCTCAAATCCCAGATTTATTATTTCCCCTATTTTATCTAATCTATATAAGTCAATATGATGTAGCGTTTGAAACTTGGCATTTATTTTATAACTTCTTACCAAGATGAAGGTCGGACTGATTATTCTTTTAATGCCAAAATATTCAGCTAAACCTTGAGTAAAAGTAGTTTTACCGCTACCTAAATTTCCATAAAGGCACAAAATTCTATTATTGTTATTTAAGGTTGCGGCAAAATCGCGGCCAATTTTCTTTGTTTCTTTATCATTTTTACTAAGAATTTTTTTCATGCTGTTTTGCAGTATAAAGCAAACTCAGGCTTCCGACAAGAAAAAGAATGCCGGCAATAATAAAATAATTAAACGGTATTTTTGTCTTTTTCAAAGACGGGGAAGCGGTCCCAACACCCAAAATTTTACTACTATCGGTCGCCGCAAATTCCACAGAAAAAGTTGCCGTTTTTTCAGTGTCATATTTTACGCCGCTAATACTTGCAGACTCTCTAGCTGATGCTTCTATTGTTGGCTTCGGAGAGGTATTAATAATTGAACCTACAGAAGGACTGCTTTTATTTTGCGGAGTAGCCGTTGGTGTCATTGTTGGAATCATCGCTGTCGGTGAGGATGTCGGCGTTTGGGTTGGTTTTGGCGAAGTAGTAGGAGTAAATGTTTGGGTTGGCACCATAGTCATAGTTGGCGTTGGCGTCGGAGCAACACAATTATTATTTGCCGATGAAGTAGGCGTACATACACCCCAATTATCCCCTCCGTCTGGATAGCGACCTAGTGTTACATTTAAACCCGGACTTTCTGGATATTCTTTATAATCTACAAGAGAATTGTCAATGCTAAAAAGTCTTACCTGATCTGGGGTTGATTTATTGAAATTAAATTTTCCACTTTCAAAAAGTTGAAATGAATTTGTTGCGATAGTGGTGTTGTCGGGAATAATAAATTTTTCTGTTCCACCACTATCGTCAATAACCCAACTACTGATATCTACTACTTCATTACCTTTATTAAATAATTCTACCCACTGATTTACCGTTGGTTCGATTTGAAATTCGTTGATAACAACAGAGGCGTATACCTTAGGAGTGAAAAATGCAAAAAGAACAATGATAAGGAAAAACTTTTTCTGGCTCACATGAGTATTATAACAGATTTGTCTATTGGAGATGCCAGTATAAACTCATTTTCCCGTTGTTATGAAAAACAAAAACCCCGTTGCCGTTGGCCTGCCCGCCTCGATAAATATAAGCCACTCCGTCTTCGGCGGCTCTTATTACGATATCGTCATTGTTATACATATCAACGCCATTATGAATTCCCGAACGATACCGCCAAGACCAGGGGGTATGCCCATAACATTGCGAGATTGTAGCTGACGACATCGGCCAAAACATGCCACCACTTCCCATGTTTTTATTTTGATCAGACGAAACGTCGTCACACGAAGTAGAATCAAAACGGACGTTTTGCGAAGAAAGATAGGAAAAGGGATTCTCGTGTGAAGAATCAAAATCAAATTTTGCTAAATCTCCTTCCCTAAGGGAATAAACCGAAAAATGAAGATGAGGACCGGTAGAAAAACCGGTGTTGCCCATTAATCCGATAGGGTCGCCGCGACGCACGTTTGTTTTTTCGCCAACGGTACTAATTAAGGAAGCCGCTCTTTGTATCTGTTCTTGTTCTCTTTTTGCCTCTTCTAACTGTTTTTGATATTGAACATTATTATTTTTGGTTGACTCTAAAATCACTTCTTTTTGTTTTTTATTGGAAGCCAAAGTGACTTTTTCTTGCGATAGACGTATTTTTAAATCTGCTTGTTCTTTTCTTTTTCTTTCCCGCTCTTCTTTCTGCTCAACATAGTTATTTTTAGTTTCCTGCATTTGAAAAAGTAGTTTCTTGTCATGTTCCTGAACAACTCTAATATATTTTGCCCTAACTAAGAAATTTCCAAAACTCTTTGAAGATAAAAGCATGGATAATTGTTCACCGTTACCTATTTTATAAGTGGCGATAATGCGGGATATGAGGACGTTGATGACCGTGCTGAGTGAGGTTTCTAAGCGATCAATTTTGCCGGAAATACTGGCTATTTCACTTTCTAATTCCTCAATTCTATTACCTGTTTTTGTAATGTTTAATTCATTAAGGCTAATCTGACCATTTATATAGTTTATTTGCCCGGTTAAATTATTGATATCTTTGGAGCAATTTGCCACCAAATCTTTAAGACAAGATTCTCTTTTGTTTACGTCTTTTTCGCTACTACAAGAGGATTCGGAAGGACAATCGGGCGTACCTAAAGACCAAACCGGAATTAAATTTTGCGACAAAAATCCCAAGCAAAAGACGAGGAAGATGAGGATTTTCCGTTTAATCAGTTTTTTAAATAACGCCATACGGCAAGTCCACTCCCAAAAATACCAACCAACATACCGCCGCCGGCAATAACGCCTAAAAGTATTAACATGAGTGGGGGTGAAACCGGCAGTAGCGGTATTCCCGACAGAAAGGAAGAAAGATAGGGCGTGGAATATAAAATCAGAAGATAAGAAAAAGTCCAAGCCAAAATGGCGCCAATAAAGCCATAAAAGGCGCCCTCTAAAATAAACGGCCAGCGAATATACCACCTAGTAGCACCAACCAGGCGCAAAATAG
>CAYJSC010000063.1:0-5037 GCA_964372475.1 uncultured Gammaproteobacteria bacterium
CAGATTATTACCAGACGTTTTAGACCATAATCTATAGCAAATAAATACTAGAATAATATTTTTGTCAGGTAAAAAACTTTTCCATTTACAATCAAATCTCAATTAATTAAGATTCAATAATCAATGTTTTAAAATTAAAACATTAAAAATTAATAATTAATAATTAAAATTGTATGAAAGATTTAATAAATACGGCACTCGATTGCATTTCCGTCCGCGGCCTTGACTATGGTGACGTTAGACTGGTTAACCGTACCACCCAAAATCTTTCCACCAGAAATGCCGTGGTCGAAGCCGTGGAACAATCAGAAAGCCTTGGCATGGGCATCCGCGTTTTATATCAAGGTTCTTGGGGTTTTGCCGCGAGCAACGATTTATCTTCATTATCCATAAAAAACACCGCCCAAAAAGCTCTCGAAATTGCCAAGGCCTCGATGTTGTTAAGGTCGGGTGTTAACAGGGGCGCGGTTAAGCTCTATCCGCTAAAACCCGTGAAAGGAGAGTATGAAACGCGGATTAAAATTGACCCTTTTAATGTTCCTCTTCATAAAAAAATTGAAATCTTGCTAGCCGCTGACGGCACGATGCTTAAAGTTAAAGGCGTTACCACCTGTCAATCATTTATGCGATGCTGGAGGGAAGAGAAAATATTTGCTTCAACAGAGGGCAGTTATATTGAACAAACCATCACGGAAACAGGGGCTGGGTTGGATTGCATGGCAACCGATGGTAAAGAAGCCCAGAATAGAAGTTATCCCAATTCTTTTCGGGGCCAATTTCAAACCGCCGGTTTTGAGCTGGTCGAAAAACTCGATCTGGTTGGCCACGCGCAAAAAACCGCCGAAGAAGCGGTTGCTCTTTTAAAAGCCAAAGAGTGTCCGTCTGGTGAATTTGATATTATTCTTGATGGCAATCAACTCGGACTTCAAATTCATGAATCGTGTGGCCATCCAACCGAACTCGACCGCGTTTTGGGCTTTGAAGCGGCTTATGCCGGAACGAGCTTTATGAATATTGATGGATTAGGAAAGCTTAAGTATGGTTCTGATATAGTTAATTTAACCGTTGACAATGTCGCGCCCCGAGGACTTGGTACGTTTGGATTTGACGATGAAGGTGTACCAGCCGGAAAACATTATTTGGTAAAAAACGGTATACATGTAGGCTATTTGACATCGAGAGAGACACTGCCGATTCTAATAGAAGAAGTCAAAAGGCAAAAGTCAAATGTCAAAGGTAAAAGTCAAATGTCAAAAGTAGAAAATAGCGGTTTGGAATTAAATCTGACAGGTACAATGCGCGCTGACGGCTGGTCAAATATTCCCTTAATACGGATGACCAATATTTCTCTGGAACCAGGAACATGGGAATTGCCTGATTTGATTGCCGATACTAAAAACGGCTTATTTTTCTCGACCAATAGAAGCTGGAGTATAGATGATAGAAGAATTAATTTTCAATTCGGGACCGAAATTGCCTACGAGATTAAAAACGGCAAACTGACGGGTAAGATTTTTAAAAATCCCATCTATGCCGGAATTACGCCGACGTTTTGGAAGAGCTGTGATGCCATTTGCAGTGCGAAGCACTGGCAGGTTTGGGGTACGCCTAACTGTGGGAAAGGCGAGCCAAGCCAGCTGGCTCATACCGGTCACGGCGCGAGTCCCGCAAGGTTTAGAAGAGTGAAAGTGGGTTTTAATTCTAAGTAACCTAAGTAACTTAGGTAACTTAAGTAACTTATGATAGGCTCAAAAAAACTTAAACAAATCACTGACTACATTCTAAAAAAATCTCAAGCTTCCGAGACCGAGGTTTTAATTTTTGTTGACGAATCGGCCCTAACGCGTTTTGCCAACAACCAAATTCACCAAAACGTCGCGTCTGAAAATTTAGTTGTTCAAGTCAGGGCTCTGGTTGGAAAAAGACAGGGTGTAGCATCTGCGAATTTAGCTTTTTCTCCTTTGTCATTGCGAGGAGTCCCGAGCGAAGGCGAGGGACGACGTGGCAATCTCATAAATTCGAAAAACAGATTGCCGCGCTCACTTCGTTCGCTCGCAATGACAGGTTATGAGGTAACACAAAAACTAGATCAATTAACAAGTCAAGCCTATGAAATTGCTAAAATTTCCCCTGAGGATCCCCACTGGCATCATCTACCGGGCAAAGAGGAAGGAAATTTTTCTTATCAAAACGTTACGGCGTTTAAGGAATCGACAGCCAATGTCACACCGGTTTATCGGGCCCGCGAAGTTACCCGGATTATTAAAATGGCTAAAAGTCACGAACTAAACGCTTTTGGTTCGCTTTCGACTGGTATCGGAGAAATCGTGGTGGCCAACTCTCATGGTGTTTTTGCTTATCATCCTTTTAGCCAAAGTAGTCTCAATATCCGCATCATGAAAGATCTCGTCAGCGGTTATGCCGGAGAAGTAAACAGCGACGTTACCAAATTAAATATCGAAGAAGCAGCCAAAAGAGCCATTAATAAAACTCTTCTTGGTAAAAAAACTACCGAAGTTGAGATAGGAAATTACGAAGTAATTTTGGAGGAACCAGCAGTTTCCGAAATGATGACCTACTTAACCTATCTGGGTTTTGGCGGCCGCGCCTTTTGGGAAAAGCGAAGCTTTCTTTCTGACAAGCTCGGAGAAAAGGTGATGGGTAATAATATCAGTATTTGGGATGATGCTTATAATCAGGAACATTTACCCATGCCGTTTGATTTTCAGGGCGTGCCCAAGCAAAAAATTACTTTAATCGATAGGGGAATTGCCAAAAATGTTTTATACGATCATTATTTGGCTAAAAAATATAATGCAGTTCCAACCGGACACGGATTTCCGGCTCCCAATACCGAGGATGCTTTTGCCAGCCACCTTCATTTAAAACCCGGTAGCACTCCTAAAAGTCAACTGCTAAAAGGCATGAAAAAGGGCATCTTGGTAAGCCGTTTCTGGTATGTACGAAATGTACATCCGAAAGAATTAACGATAACAGGAATGACGCGCGATGGAACATTTTTAATCGAAAATGGGGAGATTGCATCTGGGGTAAGAAATATGAGATTTACAATTAGTATTCCTAAGATTTTACAAAATGTCAGCCATATTTCAAAGGAAGTCCATCTGGAGCCAAGCGATGAAGGCTTTGGCGCGAGCCTCCTGCCGGCCATTAGAGTTAGAGATTTCAGTTTTACCGGAGTAAGCAAGCTGTAACTTGTCACAAAACACTGCTCGAGCAGTAAATTGTGACAAGAAAAAAAATGGATTGACTTTTAAGCTTTAACTTTCTAGAATAATTTTATGATGGAAAAAACTGTAGTTTTAGTAAAGCCCGATGGTCTCCAGAGAGGCCTTATTGGCCAGATAATTTCCCGTTTTGAAAAAAAAGGATTAAAACTTATCGGTTTAAAAATGACGAGACTGACAGACGAAACGTTAAATGATTGGTATGTTCATCATAAAGAGAAACCTTTTTTCAAAGGATTAAAGCAATTTATGCAGTCTGATCCGATTGTGGCAATGGTATGGGAAGGCCTAGGGGCGGTGCAGGCCGTACGATTGATGTGCGGAATAACAAAAGGCAGTCAAGCCGAACCCGGATCGATCAGAGGCGATTTTGGTCTTTCCCAACAGTACAACTTAATTCATGCTTCAGACAGCAAGGCCGCAGCCGAGAAGGAAATGAATCTTCTCTTTGGCGCTTCAGACCTTTTTGAATACGAAAAAGGTGAATACAGCTATTTGTATAGTGAGGAGGAAAGACAGTAAATCAGTAAACAGTAACACAGTAAAATTTTTTGAGTCACTGAGTCACTGAGTCACTGAGTCACTGATGTCACTTAAAATTTTTTTTAGCTTTTCCACCGGCAAACCTAAAACATTAGAATAAGACCCTTTGATTTTTTTAATAAACCCGGCTCCAAAAGTTGTTTTTTCAATCGTATAAGCCCCGGCTTGATTTAAAACTTCCGGATCTGCGATATAAGAGTTAATTTCTTCAGAGCTTAATTTTCTAAAAAAGACTCTGGTTTTATCATAATCGAGAAAGATCTTACAATTGTCATGCTGAACTTGTTTCAAATCAAGGGTTGTCATCCCGAACTTGTTTCGGGATCCTGAAATAAATTCAGGATGACAGAGAGCGTAAATGACGCAAATGCCGGTATAAAGCCAATGGGTTGATCCGGACAGAAGTGTTAGGATTTCTTTTGCATGTTTTAGGTCTTTAGGTTTGCCGATGAATTTGGTGGTTGGTTGTCGGCTGTTTGCTGTTGGCAGATAAACCAGGGTATCCGCGGCAATAATTATAACATCCCAATTCTTTCCCCCATTTCCCTCATAACCCTCATTTCCCCCATGAGAGAGCCTTTTCCAAACAGCTTTTGCTTTTAATAAAGCCAATTTTTTCACCCTTCGGGAGGGCATGGGATCGGAAATTTTCTCCTCATCAATATCAGCCGGAATCACTTCAAACTTTAACCCTATTTCTGCAAGCAATTTCTTCCGCGCGGGAGATTGAGAAGCGAGAATGATACGCATAATGGTCGGGGATGTGAGATTTGAACTCACGGCCTTCCGCCAAAATTTCGGTCGGGGAAGAGGGAATTGGACCCTCTGCCTCTCGGTCCCGAACCGAGCGTTCTACCGATGAACTATTCCCCGAAATTTTTGGCGGACTGCGCTACCGCTGCGCCAATCCCCGAATCTACTTGCATTGTAACCAAATTTTTGCTTTAATTCAATTAATTAAGTAAGTGACCTAAGTAACTTAAGTGACTTAGGTAACTTAGAAAAGTGAGCCTTAAATGTTGCCAAAATACAAATATCTTCTGACCTACCGTTATAGCGAACTAATTCATGATGGAACGGTTCAATTCTGCAAGCTATTTTTATCTGATTGGAAATACAAACGAACGGTTGAACAAATGATTCAGGCGGCTCGTTCCGGTAAGCAAAATATTGTCGAAGGCGTCGGGCAGAGCGGTACTTCTAAAGGCGGCGAGATAAAACTTTTGGGCGTGGCCAAAGCTTCTTT
>CAYJSC010000064.1:0-1677 GCA_964372475.1 uncultured Gammaproteobacteria bacterium
TTCAATATATCATCATATATTGAAAGAATACTGTCAAGCTAAAAAATGCCAAAAATAATTTGTCACAAAAAACTGCTCGAGCAGTAAATTGTGACAGGTTTGGTTAGTGTTCCGGGTGGCTGTATATTTTCCGATGTATCATCGCCTGTCCGCCTCTGGCGGAGAATGAGGCTAGCAGGTGACACAAAACTATGCGGTCGCTGAGTTTTGTGTCAGTGGGATTTTTTTCTAGAGATTAAAAAGCGCAGGGAAATAATCACGGTGATTAAAACTCCAGGGATAAAAGAAATTCCAGAGACTAGGAGAAAATCTTCGTAATCCCGGATGTGGGGAAGAAGGATTAAATACCACACAAAAAGTCCGGGTAGAGGAGCGACGGCGCTAATTAAAAAGTAGGTCAGAAACTTAATATTCGTCAGGCCATAGCCGTAGGAGATATAATCGGCGACATTTCCCTGCAGTAAGCGCAGGAAAATAAGAGTTTTAACGCCAAAGTTACTAGTAAAGGATTCAATTTTTTTCATATTTTCAGCTCCCACCAGATGGTTTACCAAACTTTTCCCCCAAATCCGGGAAAGCCAAAAATTAACCACGACTCCAATTAGTACTGCCAAATAGGAATAAAAGATAAAAGTTTTTCCAAACAGCGCATATCCGGACAAGAAAAACGGCATGCCGCTGATGGGCGCGAAAATGTAAGTTAAACTGTGCAGGAAAATAAAAACCACGGGGCCAAAAATACCCGCCCGGGGGACAACCTCTCTGATTTCCATCACGCCGACGTCTATTTTAAATAAAAATAGCACGGCGAGAATGAATAGAGCAAGAAAAAAGTAGGGAAAAAATTTAATAAATCCAGAGATTCTCTTCATATTTTAAATAAATCTGTTTCTAAAAAATGGAACAAAAAGCATGATAACCTGGGCTATTAAAGCTGCCGCGACGGCAAAAAAAAGAATTTTATTGTCAGCGATTCTTCTGGTTGGCTGCCTAACCAAAAAGGCCACCGATAGCTGTAAGACAACCAAGACAGTAAAAGTTATCAGCCGCGCGTTGGCCAAATCGAGCGGGTAAAGCAGCCAAAAAACTACGAGCACTATTGACGCGATTAAAGATCCGATCGTAAAAATCTGCCAGAAATCCCGGGTATTTAAAAAATTTGTGGTAAAACCGGCTTTTCTAAAGCGATGGAATATCTGACTGTCGTGTTTATCTACCGCCAAAGCTAAGGCTGGCAAGCCGTCAGTAGCGATATTTAACCAAAGAATAGCTAAGGGAGAAATCGGTAAGGGGAATCCAAAAAGTATGGCTGAAAAAACCAGGACGACCTCGCTTAGGTTGCTCGCCAGAAGATATTTAATCGCGCAAGTAAGATTTGCATAGATAATCTTTCCTTCTTCAATGGCGGCGACAATGGTGGAAAAATTGTCGTCGGTAATGATTAAATCCGCCGCTTCTTTGGAGACATCCGTTCCCGTAATTCCCATCGCCACGCCGATATTGGCTTTTTTTAAAGCGGGAGAATCATTAACGCCGTCGCCGGTAACGGCCACCACTTTGCCTAATTTTTGATAGGCTTCGACAATTCTTAGTTTGTCAGACGGAGTGATTCTGGCAAAAATACCGATTCGATTTAAGTTTTGCACCAGAATTTCATCAGTATATAATTCCAACTGC
>CAYJSC010000064.1:1687-4868 GCA_964372475.1 uncultured Gammaproteobacteria bacterium
CCTGGCCTTTTTGTAAAAGGCCTATTTCTTCGCCAATGGCCCGGCCGGTTTCCGGAAAATCTCCGGTCATCATCACCGTCGTGATGCCGTTTGTTTGGCAATAGGAAATCGCGTCCCTAACCTCCGGTCGCGGCGGGTCAAAAATGGCGACGAGTCCCAAGAAATTTAGATTGGTTTCCGATGATTTCTTGGGTTTTGTTCCAGTCTCCAGTTTCTTGTGAGCGAAACCGAGAATCCGATAGCCTTTAGCGCCAAGATATTTGGCTTTTTCTAAGAATGCCTCCTTTTCCTTGCTGGTGAGATTATGAGAAATCTCTAAAATTTTTTCGTGCGCGCCTTTGGTGAGCATTTCACCAGCGATTAATACCGTGGTTAATTTTCGGCGGCTGTCAAAAGGAATTTCTTCCAGAATAGGGTTTGATTGTCTTAACTCATCATAATCTATTCCGGCTTTTTTCACTAAAACCAATAGCGAGCCTTCAGTAGTGTCTCCCAAAACCGCGAAACTATTTCCCCCGTCTTCAACAGGAGCAAGAGAACTACTATTGTCTAGGGCGCAAACTTCGAGAATTTTTTTTAAGTCAGGGTCAGTGAAATTGGCCACAACTGTACCGTCAGAATTTTTAATTTTACCATCGGTATTATATCCAACACCATCAACAGAATAATGATTGCCAGAGACCGTGTATATTTCCTTAACCGTCATCTCATTTTTCGTTAAGGTACCGGTTTTGTCAGTAAGAATGACATCGATTGAACCCAAGGCCTCGGTTGCTACCAGGCGCTTAATTATCGCCCCTCTTTTAGCAAGGCGCCCCGTACCCACAGCTAGGGCAATCGTTAAAACCGCGGGTAAACCTTCGGGAATGGCAGCGACGGCCAGAGCTACCGCCGTAAAAAACAACAACTTGGGATCCCGTCCTTGCATGATGCCGGAGAGACCAATGGCAAAGGTTATCAAAACCACCGCCATGGTTAATTTTTTGCCAAAATCAGCCAGTTTCAACTCCAGGGGTGTTTTTTCCTCGGCGATTTGGGAAAGAGAGAGGGCAATCTGGCCAAACTTGGTTTCCGCTGCGATTTTGAGAACTTTCATTTGACCGTGTCCGGACAAAACGGTGGTGGCCATAAAAACAGGGTCATTAGAGTTTTTAACAACGGGAATAGCCTCTCCGGTTAAAGAAGCCTCGTTGACGTTTAGGTTTTGACCATTTAAAAGCAGACCGTCAGCGGGAATTTTGTCGCCTTCGCCGATATTGACCAGATCTCCGGGGAGTAAATATTTGGAATCGAGAAGCTGTTCACTGCCGTTTCTTATCGCCCGAACTTTCTCAACCACCAGCTTTTTTAAAGCCGTAATCTCGTTTTTGGCTTTGATTTCCTGATAATAGCCAACGAAAGCATTGAGAATTACAATTACCAGAATAAAAACAGTATCAAGAACTTCACCAAGAAGAAGAGATATTAAGGCGGCGGCAAGAAGAAGGACGACGAGGGATGACTTAAATTGGGAAACAAAAATAAGCCAGCGGGGAGTTTGTTTTTGCTCGGGGAGCAAATTTAAACCGTGTTGTTTCTGCAGCTGTTCGGCTTCACTGGTGGTTAGTCCCGGGTATTTTGTGAGCATGATACCATTTTAGCTTTAAAACGTCTTGTTTAGCAACGATGGAAAAGCTTGATCGGCCTTGGGAATTTTTAGGTTGAGATTTTTGTCTTCATTCGTTCTCGAAAAAGATTTTCGCGGAAACCGCCTTCTTGGATGAATTTTGCTCTCAAAGAGATGATTTGCTTGTCGAGAAAGTAAGTGGTGCGTTGACAAAGCATGACCATGAGGTTGGCGGCAAGTTCTGGGGTATGAGGGATATGCGGGTAATGGGGGATATGGGGGTAAGGTTTATCCATAACCCTCATTTCCCTCATAGCTCTCATTTTCTGGTCATCTTTTGGCCAAAGAGCAAGGCTGCGTTGTCGTAAGAAATCTTCGTAGTCTTCCAAAAGCTCTTTGAGAGAACCTTTAGCTATACCTAAGAACCTGATATAGTTCTCCAAGCTTTGTAATTCGTAACCCTCGACAATATTTTGTTTGCCGGACCTTGCCGCCTGAATCATTTGGTCTCTTTGTCTTAGTAGCTCTCGACCGAGAAGAAATCTTTGGCAAAATTCAACAGTAAAGTCGTAGATCACAGAAGAATACTGATAAGACAGAAGATATTTAAAACCGGCAAAAGAATTTTGTTTTTGACTCACAAATGACAGTATAACAGAAATTTTAAATCAGGGATATGGCAGCCCCGGATGTCGAGGATCCCAAACGAAGCGAAGGAGAAAACGTTCGGACTTTTTACGCTCAAAATTGAGGATGTTAACGTAGCATAGGTAAATTTGCCCACGAGCGAGTTAACAATATTATTTTCCCCAACTACTCCCAACCCAAGCAGAGTCACTGATTCAAGAGGTTTTCCAGTAATGATTTTGTCCCTGGCTTAAGAAGTAGTATGGGTATCTTAGTGATTGGAACATAACTTACATTACTTCCTTGAATATTTGGACCAACCAAATCGGCACCATCTTGGAAAATATCGGAAGGAATACACGCTACGGCGTTAGCAAGATAACCGATTGATAGCTCAGGTTGTCACAAAAAACTGCTCGAGCAGTAAATTGTGACAGGTTTTCCGATGTATCATCGGAAGTGGAATTTTCTATCATACCAATGTTGCGCTCGAGCCGCACGCTGGTATGCTGGTTGACAAGTTTCTGGCGGAAGTTGTATAAAACATTATGGATCAAAAAGTTTATGTCTGCACCGGGACATGCGCGGCGGAAATCACCGAAGAGCAATACCAAAGCGGTATCACCAAATGCGGCGCCACCGGCTGTAACATGCACGGACATACCTTTGCAGAAAGATTAAAATGCCAATCCTGCGGGAAGGTCTCTAAAAGGGAAGAAAGCCACCAGCATTAATTTCCAGCCGGGATAGTTTCTCGTCCTCAATTATCTTTCGAAAAAGTTAATTGGTGAAAAGTAAAAGCAGGGGTGGAAGGAATCGAACCTTCGTCATTGGTTTTGGAGACCAAGAGCCTACCACTGACTGACACCCCTTTTTACCAACATATTGTAAATCGAAAATAGTTCTCTTGCAAGCTTATAATCATGAGTCTGTTTCGAAACTCTTTGC
>CAYJSC010000065.1:0-2510 GCA_964372475.1 uncultured Gammaproteobacteria bacterium
GTCAGTTTAAAATTCGTTAATTCGTTAATTTGTTAATTCCTTAATTCCTAAGGCTATTCCGATGTATCATCGCCTGTCCGCCTTTGGCGGAGAATGAGGCTAAAATAAAAAAATTTTTCGGCTATTGACAAGTATGTTTTAAAGTACTTAAATAAATTTATGAAGCTTTTCTGCCGGCTTCTTATTATTTCGACTTCGATAGCTTTATTTTTTGTCTCCGTTACTTCCGTTATTGCTTTTTCTCCCAAGGATACTTTCGATTGGAACTATTTACAGGACTCTCAGCAAGTTTTAGGTGTCAGCATTGGCGCGCAAAGCACGCTTCCCGGCGATTCGTCGGAGCAGAAAATTCCGACGGTTTGTGAAGATCCCAGCGAAAACTATCTTTTTAAATTTGACACCAATGTTACCCCTGATAATCCGCTATATTTCATAAAAAAATTTGACGAAACGGCCAAGTTAGCCCTAACCCCCGATCAGTCCAAAAGAGAAGAAGTGAGACTTTGCTACGCCAAACAAAGACTGGTTGAATTGGAAAAACTCACCGCTGCCAATAAAAACCAAAATATTGCCGGCATGGCGGCTTCTTACAATGATTTTATCTCTAAAGTAGCTAAAGGGTTGGAAGAATTAAAGAGTCAGGGAAAGGATGTGACGGCGCTGTCAGCGCTTCTTGATGCCGAGGCCGCCAAACACAAACTGTTTTTACAAGAATTGAAACTTAAGCTGCCGGCGGCAGCTGAAAAAGGGATTGATACTGCGGTCATGGCGAGCGAAAGAGCGAGCGATACCGTCGCTGATGTTTCGGGAAAACCCCCGGTACCCCAAGAGGTTATAGCGAGATTGCAGGCCTTAAAGATCCAAGGATTATTAACCGGAGAAGAGGTGCAAACGCTCATTGCCGCCAATACGCGTAAAGAAGCCAGGGAAAGAATGCGCAAGTATGTTGATGCCAATCTAATTCCCGAAGCTGATTTTATCAAAATGGACGAAGCGGCAAAAACCTTTTTCCCGCAAGATTTTATTAGAGCCATGGAGATGGAAAAATTTCGCGAGCTCCATGAGTTGGAAACCCAAAAACCCGACGCGGGAACTCTTAATAAATTGCAGGAATTTGCGAAAAATTATAAACCCGGGGATCAGATTCCTTCGGATCTAAAACGCTGGTGGGTTCCGATGGTGCGGCTGGAAGACCTGCAAAAGACTACCCGGGTTGACCTAATTGATTCAGATCTCTTTAAAAACAGACCAGAAGATCAGCAGAAATTTAAAGAGATGGTTGAAAGATTTAAACCAAAACAGGATGATGTTGATTATATCAATAGAATGGTTAAGGGAAACGCAAATGTATTAAACGATCCATCTTTTGCCAGAATCAAAGCCATTGCTGATAAATTTGGTACGGTCGAGAGCAACGTCGCGAGAACGGTTCCGACACAATTTTGTAGCACCGAGACGCACTGGGTGAGCATACCCTTCATGCCCGGCGGCGGTTACTGCGTTCCTAACTATGAATTTCCCGGGATAGACACGAAAGAGTCTAGAGCAATTAATTCCTGTCCTCCTGGATACCATCGAAATTCTTCCGAGAGCCCGTGTTTTCCGAATAATCCTAGCGGTGGATTTGGTTCAGACCTACCCCCTGCTGGCGATTGTCCCTCTGGCTATAAATGGAAAGAGGAAAAAAGTTCTCCCAGAGGAGGATATTGTTCAATCGAATTTGCCTCAATTGGAGGAGGATTTCCCTCGCCCATAGCGATTCCGGCTTATTGTCCTTCTGGTAAGATGTTTGTCGATGGGAAATGTCAGACTTATAATCCGGTTCCTGGCGATGGGTGTAGAGAAGGCTATTGGAATGGACAAAAATGTGTAGTGCCAAAAGACTGCGGTCCGGGAAAATATCAGGATTATAACGGCGAATGTAAGTCATCAGAAGAACAATATCAGAATTATTTAAATAAGTGCAAGGACAAACCAACGCCACCCGGCGGTTGCGGGGACGGCTATTGGGACATGGAAAGCTGCAGCTGCAAAAAAGGCACTTATCCATCGCCAACCGGGGGCTATAATCCCGAAGAAATGTGTAAACGCGCTCCCAACTGCCGCTGGACTGGAAATTCCTGCGAATGCAGTTCTGGAGGCGGTAGCGGTAGCGGTGGCGGTGGCAGTCAGGAAGAGGCGTGCCGCCGCGGCACCAATTGCACTTGGAAGGGTAATTATTGCGAATGTATTCCTAGCGGCGGGGCAACTAACACGACTACACAGTCGTCTGGCGGTTCATCTAGTTGCGGCTCTGGTTATTCCTGGAATGGATCCTATTGCGCGCCCAGAACAACCAGTGATCAATCACCAACAACGACTTCGTATCCATCAACATCGCAGCCAACCAGTTATCCACAACCGACGTCAGCGCCACAGCAGCCGACCGAGTCGCAATCAACGCCACCTCCTTCAACACCGCCTCCCTCAACGCCTCCGCCAAGCACGCCGCCGCCCACGATGCCTTCCCC
>CAYJSC010000065.1:2520-4832 GCA_964372475.1 uncultured Gammaproteobacteria bacterium
GCACCGTCACAACCCACTAGTTCACCGCCACCAATCTCTCCAACTCCTTAACCATGCGTTATATTCTCTGTTTTTTACTTCCTCACAAACTTTCTCGGGAAATCAATTTACTTCGTGAGCATTTCGAAAAAGGCGTAAGCGTAAAGATTGCGCCCCACATTTCTTTGACCTACCCGTTTTGGTATGAAGGAAAAGTAGAAGAATTGAAAAAAAAGCTGGAAAGGGCGGTTTCGGACATTAACCTATTGGTTGGGGAATTTAAGGGAATCGGGGTGTTTAGGAAAGAACAGGGAAAAATGGTTATTTTCGGCAAAATTGCCCTCGAAGAGTCATTTGTAAGTATTCATGAAAAACTAAACGAAGCGCTCCCGGGAGTAACCTTTGATACCAGATTTTTCCCCAACCAAAAACTACCGGAAAAATATAAGCCGCATATTACCTTGGCCCTAAATGGAGAAGCTAGCGATGTTGAATTTGCGGAAAAAGAGGTGAAAAAAATAAAAGGGAAAGAATTTTTAATCGATCAAATAGCCATACTTAGTAACGAAAATCAAAAAGGACGGTGGAGAACAGAGCGAATTTTTACTCTACCTAAAAAACTACCTAAAAAATAAATTCACAAAGTACCCGCTATAGCGTAAACTTGCAGAATTTATTAAAAAAAACAATATTTTACAAATACCTTAATACCTTAATACTTTAATACTTTAATTCCTTAATACTTTAATATTTTTATTCTTTTCCCATTTTCCAAAGTACCTCAAAAATTTGCTTTTGTAAGCGGGCCACTTTTTCGTTGTAAATTTCCACGCCGAAAATCTCGCCTTCGTGCCAAGAATAATAAGCCACGACATCATTATAGATATCAATCTGATGATCGATGGTTAAAATATTCGGCGGAATGTATCTTGATTCCCAAGCATCCCAAGTGATGGGGGAGGGATAAGGGTTTTTCTTAGCGCTTTCCACCCATTGATCAGAATAAAGATCTCGTCCCTGAAGGCCTCTGGTGTTAAATTCAAGCGCCCACTCGAGAGCGTATTCCACACCCGCTGTTTCGACGGGAGTACAATATGAATAACCCCGAAACACCTCTTTGGTGCGAAGCGTATTCCATAAAAGTTGTTTCATGCCTTCCTGGCCGCGGTAAAATAAGACTTTGGTCGCCGGCTGGGCCATCGCGGTTTTGCCTGAAAGGAGGGAAGAGATTTCCGGATAGATGCTTTTTAAACGTTTAACGTCATCTTCCTTTTTTTTAATAATACTTTCGATTTTTGCCAGCTCCACCGCCTTAGAACGCGTGCGGTTTTCATCAATTAATTCTTCAACCAATCCCTGCTTTTTTAAATTTTCTAAGTAGCGGTAAACAGTAGTGCGGGGAGTGTTAATAATTTTAGAAACCTGGAGGGTGGTGAGAGATCCGTGTTCAAGGAGAGCCAAATAAATCTTGGCTTCTTCAGGAATTAAACCCAATTTCTCTAAAAAATCTGTAATTTTTTTCTGAGTTTGATCCATAGTGTCCACCAAATGGACACTGATTATACAGGTATATTGACGGTAAGTAAAATTGGCAAAATTAATAAATCTGTGAGTCCTAATCTGACTTAGCCCCCGGGAAAAAAGCAGCACTTTCCCGGGGGTAATTTTTTGATGACTGGTTAGCGAATCTGAGTTTATCAAGATGGCGTTTGAATTGACATCAAGCTTAGATTTCGATATAATTATTGTATATGACAGTTGAACAAAAAAAAGGAGGATATTTAGGGATAATTAGCACTGTGGGTGAATTTGCTGCAAGAATAAAAAATTTATTGCCAAAAAGAACAGTAAGCGATGCTGAAAAGAGACTTATTGATGAAGCAAAGACCATTGTAGACAGAGAAGCTCCTACCGGGATAAAATGGGAATAAAAGGAACAACTGCAAGCAAAAAGTTTGAATAAAATCTAGAATTAATATATGGTTGGAAAAGGAAGAAAAACTTTTAAGGATGGTAAGAGAAGAGATCGAGATGCGGAAACCGAAGCTTCAGACGCGAGAAATGAGAGAATAGCGCGTAGGTTGGCTCGAAAAGAAGGCGCAAGGGTTGAGCGAGAGGGTCCCACATTTAGGATTATTTCTAGAGAAAAGTCTCCACGGCAAGAAAAAGCCGGATAACTTTAGCGCGCCCATTTAACTGTTTTCCGATGTATACCCATCTTACGCTGGTTTGCTTGCAATAGCAGCTTAGATGGGTAAACCTGAGTTTGAAGGGAATCTTCAATATATCATCATATATTGAAAGAATACTGTCAAGCTAAAAAATGCCAAAAA
>CAYJSC010000066.1:0-4785 GCA_964372475.1 uncultured Gammaproteobacteria bacterium
TAGGAGCCTTATCGTCGAGAGGATGTTGATATGGAATCAAATTTAAGGCGCCTTCGATCTTTTTGTAACCTCGAACATCGTACACGTTTTTATCAAAATGAGTATTGGCCGGATCAGAAAATCGTTGTACTGGCGGTGTTGTCGTCACCGTGACTTTTGGTGTTGGTGTAGCATTAGGATCTATGGCAGACACGTTAGAAGTTAGAAGTAAGAAGTTAGAGGCTAGAGCTATTAAAAATAAAACCAGTTTTCGCATGGCTATTTTAGCGTAGAGGAAAACAGCAAGATTTGCAAGAAGACGATCTTAAACCTTACTAACTAACAAACTAACTAATTTACCAACTAACTCTTGGGCTTGGTCCAGCTCGCCCACTTGCATGTTGGCCAGTTGCTGCAGCCGTAAAAAGTTTTTCCTTTTTTAGTTCTTCTGATAATCACGTCGCCTTGATCTTCCGGACATTTTAAACCTGTACTGATAGTTAAATTTTTCGTAAATTTACACTCGGGAAATTTCGAGCAGGCGAGGAATTTGCCAAAACGGCCGATCCTAACGACGAGCGGTGCTCCACACGTTGGACACTTCTCATCGGTTGGTTCGACTTCAATTTTAACTCTCTCGGCGGTTTTATAAATTGACTGTAAGGTCTCGGAAAAAGGCGTAAAAAAGTCGCGGATAACCGGCACCCACTGCTTTTGCCCATTGGCAATTTCATCCAACTGGTCTTCCATCTGGGCGGTAAAAGGCATGTCGTCAATTTGGCCAAAATTTGAAACTAAGAAATCATTGACCGCAATACCCAAGGCCGTCGGTATTAGTCGCTTACCCCTCTTACCCTCGGGTAGATCTTCTTTTTCGACATAATGACGCTCTTGAATAACCGACAGTGTCGGGGCATAGGTTGATGGCCGGCCGATACCCCTCTCTTCCAAAGTGGCAATTAGTGAGGCTTCGCTGTATCGGGGCGGAGCTTCGGTGAAATGCGCAGTGGGAATAATATCGTCGGTTGGAAGTTTTTGGTCTTTTTGAAAAACCGTCCCGCCCGCCGGCGAGGCAGGCAGCCTTGTTTCCTCCAAAGCATCGGGATAAACTTTAAGAAAACCAGGGAAAGTGATAATGGAGCCGGAAGTGCGGAAAAGATAGCCATTACTAGACGATAGATTATGGACGATAGAAGATAGGTCTTGAGGCTGGATGTTAGAAGATAGATTTTCGTTATCTATCTTCAACCTTCTATCTTCTACATCTACCTTCAATTTTCTATCATCTATCGTCGGTTTCCTGGTTTCCGCCCACACCGTTGTTCTCTCAATCTCCGCTTCTCTCATCTGGCAAGCGACAAATCGCTTCCAAATCAACTCATAGAGCCTTCCCTCATCCCTTCCTAAGTCATTTGTCATTTGTAATTTGTCATTTGACATTTCCCCCAACTTTGTTGGACGTATCGCTTCGTGGGCTTCTTGGGCTAACTTTTGTTTTGTACTGAATATCCTGGGTTCACTCGGAACATACTCTTTACCAAACTCCGAAACAATGAAAGCTCTTGCTTTATTAACAGCCTCAACAGCAAGATTTACAGAATCAGTTCGGTGATAACTGATAAAACCGTTTTCATAAAGTCTCTGCGCAATCTGCATGGTTTTTTTAGCCGAATAGCCAATTTTCCTCCCAGCTTCCTGCTGCAAAGTTGAAGTTGTAAACGGCGGCAAAGGTGCTCTCTTTGTCGCTTTTTTCTCTATATCAGAAACATAAACAATGTAACTTTTTATATCGTTTAAGATCAATTCTGCCTGTTCTTTTGTTAAAATACTTGTTTTACTAACGGTATATTTACCATCGTATAATTCGAAGCCCTCACTGGTTTCGTATTTCTCGCCGTCTTTACTAATGAGCTCGAAGCTAACAGAAGATAATTCCTCCTCGTTTTTGACATTTGACATTTGACATTTGACATTTAAGTTAATCCTCCAATATTCTTCTCCCTTAAACTTCTCAATTTCTCTTTCTCTTTCGCAAATAATTCTTAGCGCTACTGACTGAACCCTTCCGGCCGAGAGACCGCGCCTAACCTTGCTCCATAAAAGCGGCGAAAGTTTGTATCCGACCAAACGATCAAGAATTCTTCGCGCCTGTTGCGCATCAACAAGCTGGAGATTAATAGACCCGGGATTTTTTAAGGCTTCGTGGATGGCCTGTTCGGTAATTTCGTGGAAAGTTATGCGGCTAACCGGTTTTTCTAGCTTCAATTTTCTATCTTCTACTTTCAGTATTTCCATTACATGCCACGCGATCGCCTCTCCTTCCCGATCCGGATCGGTCGCCAAAATCACTAGGCTGGCTTTTTTAATTTCTTCTTTTAACTCCACGGCAATTTTTTTATGATCGGCTGGCACCTGATAATGAGGCGCAAAATCATGATTGACATCAATGCCCAACCTGTCTTTAGGCAAATCCCGCAGATGCCCCATTGAGGCGATTATTTTATAATCCGCTCCTAAATATTTAGTTAAGGTTTTGGCTTTGGTGGGCGATTCGACGATAACGAGTTGCATAATTTTTAATTCTTAATTTCTAATTTTTAATCAATATTTAAATGTTTTAATTTTAAAATTAGCTTTGTACTTTCCCCCGTCCTCTCTAATATATCCTTTTAACTCCATGATACTCAACAGGCTCCCTAAAGTTCCTGCTGATATCTTCAATTTTCTTATCATATCATCAATTGTCAAGTCTTCGTTTTCTATAATTTCCAAGATTTTTCTCTCTTCCTCGCTTGCATCTTCCAGATTAATTTTCCTTATTTGCTTATTTGCATATTTGTTTATTTGCTTATTCTCTATCCCCAGCTCCTCCAAAATATCAGCGGCCTCGATTACCAGTTTGGCACCTTTTTTTAAAAGTCCAAGAGTACCCGCAGAAAGCGGCGAAGTTATTTCTCCTGGAACCGCAAAAACGTCGCGACCTTGTTCAGCGGCATAGGAACAAGTAATGAGAGCCCCGGAATCTTCAGCGCCTTCAGTCATCAAAACCCCTTGGGACAATCCGGAAATAATTCTATTTCGAGCCGGAAATGTCCCACGGCTCGCAAAATGACCAAGCGGCATTTCAGAAATAATATAGCCATTACCCTGACTTATTTTTTCGTATAAATCGCGGTTTTGGGGAGGATAAATGACATCAACACCGCAACCTAAGACCGCAATCGTTTTTGTCTTACATTCAATCGCCGCTTGGTGCGCAATCGTATCAACACCCAATGCCATGCCGGAAACAATGGTTAAACCAGAAGCTGCTAAATCTTGGGTTAAACTTTGAGTTACCTCTCTGCCATAACTGGAGACTTTTCGCGTGCCAACAACGGCTATTTTATTATTCGAAAGCCAATAATCCACCTCACCCTGCTTTATTTCACCCTCTTTTTTCCCTCTCCTGCCAGGAGAGGGTAAGGGTGAGGTGCGTCCTTTTACATACAGCACAATCGGCGCGTCGGAGATTTGCTTTAATAAATAAGGATAGTTGGGATCGGTTAAGGTGATAAAGGAAACTTCCTTTTGGGAAAGCTTTTTTAAATAGCCTTCGATATCAAATTTATTCCTAAAATCGGCAAATCTTGAAACAACTGCGGCAGGAATACTAATTCCAGCGAGTTCTTTAAGAGGGGCTTTCCAAGCATTTTCCGCGCTCTTAAAATGTTCCAGAAGCAGTTTAAACCGCATCGGCCCAATGCCTTCTTCAAAAGCCGAAAAAGCTAAATAGTAGTTTCTTTCATCCTTGCTCACAATGATATTCTACCCAATTCCTATTGACGTGGCAATAACTCATTTGATTTAACTTGACGCGAGAATTTGCACGTGCTAGTTTTTGCGTCACTCTAATTCTTTAATTCGTTAATTCTTTAATTCCTCTCTACTTCCCAGCCACCCATCAAGCACTTTTTTAGCTACCAGCGCAGCAACATTAATCCTTATTACCTCCTTCTCCTCTCCCTAAACCAAATCTGTCACAATTTACTGCTCGAGCAGTGTTTTGTGACAAAAATTATCTTCTGTTATTCAGACCTATCTAAACCAAAATATGTTTTATATGATTCTTCATCTTCTATCTTACAAGCTGTAATAAGCTTTATTTCTTTATTTAAGGCATAATATGTTCTTAATAATTCTATTTCTCTTTCACACGGATACGGAAAAATGTAGACGCTTTCTTGAATCATAATAAAACCTAGGCGCAATAAGTTTTTTCTAATCTGCTCTGTTAATAATCTTTTCCTAGTTGAGATATCATATACAACTAATCTCCACTTACCGTCCCATTTGCTTAATTTTGGTATTTCTAAATCATTTAAAGCATATTTAAAGATGTTCTTCTTGCCTTTTTCCGTAATTATTACAACCTTATCTCCGTTTTCTTCCTTAATGTCGACCATTTTTTGTTTAGATAAGCGATTTAACGTCCATTTCAAATATCTTAAATTAAAAGACTTCCACGAGGAATAATCTTTATTTATTAGAATTGGCTTAAAAATCTGTACAGCTTTTGGGGCAAAAATGCAGGCGCCAAAAAAAGCTAAGTAAATTAGGATGTTCCTAACTCTTTCGTAATTTTTGGCTTTATCTTGAGAACGTTCTTTTCTTCTTTGTTCTTCCAATAAAAAAGCCAGTGTTTTGATCGCATCTTCTTTTGGGCTCATTAATTATTATTAAAGCTGATATTCCAATAAAAGTCAATCTATACTCATCTTACTCAGGTTTGCAGCCCGATAGGGCGAAAAAGCTGATTAGATGGGT
>CAYJSC010000067.1:0-4729 GCA_964372475.1 uncultured Gammaproteobacteria bacterium
AAATGCTATCCTAACGATACCGGCGGCCAATTTTGCTATACCGTCGACATGATTCCCTGGTGGCCTTTGCCAAACTATTTGGACATAGAACTCCATAGCATTTATGAACTTTCGAAAACGTCAAATTCAGTAACTTATTCAGGCATTTTAAACCTCTCCAATCAATGGCACTCTGCATATAATGTTTTTGAACTTGATACCAGCTTGCTTTGTAAAACCACGCCTTGTATTCAACCGCTCTGGTCCTCTTCGCCGTCGATTCCTTCAGAGAATGCATATTGGTACAACCCGCTTTTGATTAGATCGTCATTTACTGATTTAAGCACTCTAGTGAAATATCAAATTGAAGTTACGGGAGATGAATATAACTTTAATCTCTACGGCATTGAAACTCCTCCCAGCAGAATTTTTAATGCCAAAACCGTTAAAAAGTTAAGTTACGACCGGCCCGATACCAAACTGTCTTTTAGAGAAGATGTATTTGAGGTTGCCCCCAATACGGAATTTCAAACCTCAATTTTAATGAATACCGGCCAAAATACCGTTTCTGCCGCGGATTTTCAATTATATTTTGATCCTTCCCGAATACAATTGCTTTCCATCGAGCCAAATTCAACTTATTTTCAACAAATACTTTCTCCTTCGCGTATTGATAATACTTACGGCACCGCAAGACTTGTTGTTGGCACCAGCCCAAATCGTACTTTTAATGGCACACGCCTGGCGGTAGTAAATATTAAAGGACGCGCTAAAAATTTAACCGGAGATTCGTGGCTCAGCTTCTCCTACGGGACCAAGGTAGCAGCTTACAATTTAAAATATAATGCTTTAATCGAAACTTCTCCGCTTAAAATAAATGTTCCCAATTTGCTTCCCGGCGACTTGGATAATGACGGCGATGTTGATATTTTTGATTATAATATTATGGTTCAGAATTTTGGCAGTACCGATTGTAATAATATTGCGGATATTGAAAAAAACTGCGAAGTTGACATTTTTGACTATAACACCCTGGTCCAGAATTTTGGGAAAACGCTCTAATGTTTTCTAAAAAAAATCTTGTTTTTCTGTTTCTAATCTCTCTCATTCTTCTCATCCTTCAATACCTTCCTTATATTTACCACGTCCGCCAAACTCCACCGGATCGCGTTTACCTCGGCGCTGAGCGTTACACGCCCGATTACTACATTTATCTTTTCTATACCAATCAGGGCTTTTTAAACCGAACCACGGTTAGTGATTTCTATACCAACGAGCCGCACGAAGATTCTCTGGTACACGTTGAATATTTAATCATGGGTAAAATCGGTAGTCTACTTGGTTTTTCTGTTATTACCACCTATTACTTTTTCCGGTCTTTATTTTTAATTATCTATATCTTCGCGTCTTTTTGGTTTATTACTAAATTTATAAAAGACTCTTTATGGCAAAAATTAACCCTTATTTTGTCCTTCTTTTGGGGTGGTCTTTTCTGGCCTGAAGTTACTAACACTGGTCTGAATCTTAAATCCTATTTCGATTTCTACCAGCCGCCTGATTTAATCAACCGCCTCACCTTTGAACCCCACAAATTAATAGGGATGGGTTTGTTTTTAATTATTTTAAATGTCATTGCGAGGACGTCGTATTATGGTCATCGGACGAAGCAATCTATAAAATATTACATACTTTTACCGCTACTTCTTGTTGTTGGTTTCATCCACGGCATCACCTCTATTAGCATCGCTTTTACGATTATATTTTACCTTTTGCTAGTGTCTTTATTAAAACTTTTACGCCATAAATTTACTCTTAAAACATTGCTGTCTTTTTCTCCTTTTTTTCCCATAATCGTGTTTTTGATACTCCCTGTTTTCTATTGGCAGCGGGTTTTTGCTACTAATCCTGTTTGGTACAACGTGTTTTACACTTGGGAAAAATATTTTACCAATATCGACCGCTTGGCTCCTCTTGTACCAACCATTATTGGTTATCTCTTTACCATCGGCCCGTTGATTTTTCTTTCCTTGATTGGCTTAAAAAAATTTCTCAACGATCATAAACAAACTGGGCTTTTTATTTTATCATTCCTTCTTTCTAACATCTTTCTTTTTTTCCTGGGCTACATTGTTCTCGGCACCAGTAAACACCGTTTTTTTCAAACACCTTATCTTTTGGTATGGAGCATCTTAGCAAGCTATGGACTAAGAGAATTTGCTGACAAAATTACGATTAGCGCGGGTGACAGCGCGAGTGTTGTCCGGGGATTTTTTTCGCTTTTTTCGAAAAAAACTCCTCCGGCAATACGAGCGCTGGCAGGACCCGCATTAATTACTACTCTTCTTCTCTTTGGTCTTCCCAACCTTAAGCAGGGCCTAGACCGCCAGCTCTATCAGTTTGGCACCCCACCCAACTTAGAATTTCTCGCCTATCCTGCTAAAACTTTTTATCAAGGACTCCTGTGGCTAAAGAAAAACACTACTACTAACGATATTATTTTATCCCTGCCAACTGCCGGAAATATTATCCCCGCCATACCAGGAAGAAAAGTTGTGGTCGGCGATTATGTGCACACTTACCGCTTTGCCGAAAAATTGTCCCTAGTTACCAAATTTTATAAAGGACAAATGACAAACATTGAGGCAAAAAACTATTTGCAAAAAGAAAAAGTCAGTTTTGTATTTTGGGGAGAGGAAGAGAAAAATATTGGCGATTATCCAGCTAAGACAGAGTTTCTAAAGGAAGTGTTTAGAAATAAAGACGTGGTGATTTATCAGGTTAAATTTTAAAATTATTGTCTCTCTCCCATCCTAATCCTAATCGCACCAACTAACGATCTAAGCAATTCTTTCACATCCGCATTTGACTTGCCATATGTTCGATCCGTAAAACTAATTGGTACCTCGCCAATCTTATAGCCGTTTTGCTTAAGTCTGTATGCGATCTCGGATAAAGAAATAAATCCCGTTTCTCGAAGCGGCGTTTTAACCAAAAATTCAACAGCTCTTCTCCTGTACATTCTATATCCATTAGTATAATCAGTCAGTTTCAGTCCCAGCCAATAACGCAAAATAAAATTAATCACCCGGCTTTGGATAAGACGATAAAGCGGCCATTTAATAATCCTGCTTTTATTCAAATATCTTGACCCAACAACCATGTCACAATTTACTGCTCGAGCAGTAAATTGTGACATTTCGGAAGGATCGTGTGCCAAGTCTGCGTCCATTTCAAAAAAGTATCTTGCGGTTTGGTCTTTCAACCCTTCGCGTAAGCCCGTAACCACAGCACTGCCTCTACCCAGTTTGCCTAGACGTGAAATTAATTTAAGATTTTTTCGGAGTGGAAGTATTTTTTTTAACTTTGCATTCTCTTCTCTGCCAGAATCATCGACAATGATAATTTTGGCAAAAGGATATAACCGCCAAATTTTTTTAGTCAGAATTTTGAGGTTTTTGTTTTCGTTGTAGGAAGGGATCACAATGACCGTACTTTCGTCAATTTTTCTAATCATATTAAAAATCAAACAATTTTAACACTATCGCCATCTCTTCCTTCGTCATTTCCGGATTGTTGCCAAAGTATAGTCCTTGGTCGTGAATAATTTTAGCATTGGGACAGTTTATGCCTAAATCCCCCTGATATTTCCTAAAAAAAGGCTGGCTCGTGATATCCCCGCCGACTACGGGCCGCACCTCAACTTTGCCGTTGCAAATTTTGACTAACATATCGCGAATTTCCCGGCTCTTACAAATTAATGGCACGCTGAAATTGGAAAAAACGTCCAGGTGTTTAAAACGTAAGGGGTAATAATTCTCGTTATCATATAAACGGCTAAATTGCCGAAAGTTGTCCCCTCTTTTTTTAATGATTTCATCGATATATTGGAGCTGCTCGTTTCCCAAAAACCCCGCAATTTCCGTCGGTCGCAGATTAAACCCTAAATCATAAAAAGTATAGCGCGAATAAAAAATGGAGTTTACCTTAAATTTTTTTCTTAGGTCTTTTTTTTCCGCAAAATCCAAATTCCGGTCCCAACCGTGGGCGCGGACGATTTTAAGCATCCCGGCGAGCTTCGGATTATCTGTACAAATCGCCCCACCCTCAATGGTTGAAAAATGATGCCCCACATAAAAGGAAAAGGTCGATGCCAGGCCAAAATTGCCAAGTTTTTTTCCGACATAGATCGAACCGAGCGCTTCACAATTATCTTCAAGTAAAATGATCTTTTTGTCTCGACAGATTTTGACGATTTTCTCTAAATCCGCACACAGCCCCAACAGGTTTGTCAAAAATAGAACCCGTAGGGGAAATTTACTTAAAATATTACTTAAAGTTTTACTAGACATATTTAAACTATCAAGCTCCACGTCGACCGGTATGGCTTTTAAGCCCAATTGGATAAGGGGCATGGCGTTTGTCGACCAGGTGACACTGGAAAATCCCGCCGGATCGTTTTTCTTAATCCAACCAAGATTAAGAAGACTTTGGATTAGGGCTAAATTGGCGCTGCTGCCGCTATTTACCATGACGCCATATTTTCTCCCCTGCCATTTGGCAAAATTTTTCTCAAACTTTTGACACTCGCGGCCGAAACTCAAAAACGGAGATTTACGGATAAATCCGGCAAGTTTTTTTTTGGTTTCGCTTTCATGGTAAAAAGTCGATTTAATAAGTTTAATCATGTTCTAGGCCCGCCTTAACGATTTTTTGCCAGATAATAAACGTTATCCCCCATCCTAGTAACACC
>CAYJSC010000068.1:0-4688 GCA_964372475.1 uncultured Gammaproteobacteria bacterium
CGTTGTATCTTCTTATATATTCATCTGCCGGGAAATTCCGGTGACATCCGTTTCTAACGATATAAATGGTATTAAAGGGTAATAAACTTCTTGGGTTATCATCTCCTTTGCCTATACAATCGGTAAACATCTTAATATTATTAATACTGTATTTATTAATAGTAAAACCTTTGTTAAATATTGCTTGAGCTTTTATTGGATCCATTTTGGTGTAAAAAGCATAATTGATAAACTCAAAAACCGAAGCATCAGCCAATAAAATATTTTGCTGTTTATGATTATCAATGAACTTTGATAAGTCCATGGTACTTTTAAACCAGGCTTCGGCACCGTATATAGAATATCTGGCATAGTATTGAAAGAGATAGCTGCCAACCTGCATCATGTATAGAACAAGAAGTATTCCGTAAAGAAGTGTTTTTACATATTTTTTTTGGCTGCGGAATAATTCAATAAAATAGGTAATCCCGCCGCCGATTAATATCATCCAGAATGGGATCATGAAAAACGCTCTGGCAACATATGATGGACCGGTTGGTCCGGAAAGGGATGCAGGTAATGCACCAATTAAAAGCATGAGAAAAATAAAAGTCAGCGACGCTTTGCTTTTTTTTGACAAATATATAATTCCAAGAATTATTAATGGTAAGTCGATTAAGTACAACATACCTCTCCACCACATTGAATATATTGAGTTTGCTTCACCTTTGGTAAAAAGATAATCTGTTGAAAATGCCGTTAAATAATTCTCCCTGAATAACCTGAGGCTGTATGTAGCTTTATTAATAAAAATTCGGGACAACCAAATAGGCGAATCGGCATTTGTAATTTCATATTTTATTGATTCTTCCGCCTTTTTAAAGTTTAAGGGAGTTTCAAAAGAAGTTGCCTCATTAATAAACGTCTTACCCTGCGGAAGAACAATAAATATGAAAAACAGAGTTAATAATGACATCGTTATGGTTGTACCGATAAGTATTTTTCGGCTGATTTTTGGTAGTGAAATTAGGAACCATAGACTGACAATACAAAAAGGCAGAAACATTACATTCATAGCTCTGTATGAAAATAACGCCAATAGCAATGAAAAGCTCATCATGGCAAACTTAAGAATAATATTTTTACCATTATCCAGATTCAAGATGATTAAAATCGATATTAAATAAAACATACTAGCGATGGGTGGATCATAGGCTGATCTGGTCAATTGTAAGTGCCAGGGGGAAACGGAGAGAGCTAGGGCGGAAAAGAAGGCAATAACTGATGATTTAAATAGTTTTTTGGTAATTATAAAAATCAACAATACTTCGATAACTCCGGATATTGCACCAAAAAGCCGGCCGGAATAAGTACTTAAACCTAGGACCTTAATGACGAAAGCCATTAAATACATAGGAACAGGCAAAAAAGGAACCATTATATTAGTTATCCACGGGAGAAAATGACCATACAGATCGCGGCCGGTTTCTGCGATGGAATATGCATTAAAAATGTAGGTTACTTCATCATTTGTCAATCCGGAAGGAATTTCGCCAAGCTTAAAAGTTCTTAAAGTAAAAGATATAATTATGAGAACAAACAATGGTAATAAAACCAGATATCTCTTATTCATAAGCAGGCCCCATTTGTTTTATGGTTTTTCGTCTAATTATCATTATATTTTCTGATAATAGCATAGAAATAAGCATTTTAGTATAATAAATGCACCTTTCCTTTTATGGCATCAAAAACCATTTTAAAGTTCTTTTCCTTGGGTTTGTTGCTTCGTCTTTTGATAATGCCTTTTACTGGGCATTGGGATTTAACTTCGCTAAATCAGGTGGCAGACAATTTATTTAATTTGGGGAAAGCCACCGCCTACCAACACTATTTTGCCATATATCCACCACTAACTTATATTTTATTAGGTCTTTGGCAGAAAATAATTTCGCCATTTACGTTTTTTGATTTGTCTAATTTTTTATCCGATCCAAATATAATAAGTTTTTTAAATCCACATGTATTTCGTTACCTTTTTCTTTTAAAATTTCCTTATTTATTTTTTGATTTAGTAATTGGTTTTATACTGGCAGATTTTTTTAAAGGATCACAAAAAGAAAAAATCTTCAAGCTTTGGATGTTAAACCCCATAACTTTATATGCAGTTTTTGCATGGGGGGCAATTGATATTATACCAACTTTTTTTTCAATTTTAGCCCTGTATCTAGCTCGAAAAAACCACGGGCTTTTGGGCGGATTACTGCTTGGTATAGGAGCTTCTTTTAAGGCCTTCCCATTCTTACTGCTTTTGCCGCTTTGTTTAATTTGTTTTTCTACCCAGAAAGCAAGAATAAAGGCTTTTATTTTTGGATTAATGCCGTTTCTAATCACAATATTACCATTTATTGCTGATAAAAGTTTTATAAGCCGTTTTTTTTCATCTGATCAGTTACAAGTTATTCAACACGCCTCCTTTTATATAGGTCGAGAACAAAACATCTCTATTTTTTATATATTTTATATAATACTTCTGATTTTTCTTTACAGAAACAAATTAAGCGTAAAGTATTTAACGTGGATTTTTTTTCTTATACTGTTTTTATTTTACGCGCTATCTGCGTTTACACCGCAATGGTTCGTTTGGGGTTTGCCGTTTTTCTTTTTAATCCTAGCGGATAATAATCTGTCTGTTAAATGGTATTATTCAATACTCTTAATATATTTCTTACTTGTTATTTTATTTGAAGTGACTTTAAATCTTGGGCTTTTAGCCCCAGTTGATAATTCCTTTTTGGAATATCCGTCAACAGGAGAATTAGTATCGAGATTTTTTAATGTAGATAGGTTAAACGGTATTCTAAGAAGTATATTGGCGGGAGAATTTTTTTATTTAATATATTTAACTAGACCAAAGCAGCCGTATGTCAATTCTTAAATTGCTCATTTTTAGTTTTTTACTCTCGCCAGTTTTATTCCGCCTGGATACCGTACAGGTTAAATCAAGCGAAGCAGTTTTGCTAAAACCAGGTTACGAATATGAACAGACTTTCGTTTCAAAACATGACGGTTTATACCTTATAAAAGTTTTTGCCAATAATCCAAAACTTGAATACAAAGAACCATTATTGTTTAAATTATTAAGCGCTGATACAAAGGAGAAAATTGTGGAGATACCCTTCAGTGGCCTTAATGTTGGGGTAAATACGTGGATTCGTTTTCAGTTTCTACCGCAAAAATCAATAGAAAAAAAATTTAGTTTTTATCTTTCCGCACCTATCGAGGCAAAAAAAGCTGTTCCTATAGAACTTGGAAAAGCAATTAAGAATTCCGAAGGCAAAGATTTAAGTTTATTTCTTAACGGTGAAAAGCAAAGCGGAACATTACTCTTCAAATCATACTATAAGACTGGTATATGGCAATTTATCAAGGATTCACTAAATGATTTTTGGCAAAGGATCAGTTTGGACAAACAATTTTTAATCGCATATATTGGTCTAATAATTTCGATTTTAATGGTCACTATTTATGCCTTATTTTTTAAATAAAATTTTTTCATTTAAATTTTTTACGTTATTCGTAATCTTAGTTTTGGCTGCGGTTTTACGCTTTTATCACTTGGGAGTTAATCCTCCTTCTTTATCCTGGGATGAAGCATCAATTGGATATAACGCCTATAGTATTACCCAAACCTTAAAAGATGAACACGGCAGGTTTTTGCCTTATGATTATTTTTCGGCGTTTGGCGATTATAAGCCTCCAGTTGCAATATATTTAACCGCCATTTCCGTAGGGTTTTTTGGTTTATCCGAATGGTCGATTCGTCTTCCATCGGCACTGTTTGGCGTTTTGACAGTACTATTGACCTACTTTCTTGTAGAATTACTAAGAAAACAATTCAACAGTAAATTTCTAACTTCAACCTTCTCTCTTCTCGCTTCATTTATGCTCGCTATTTCTCCCTGGCATACTCTTTTATCAAGGCAGGAATTTGAAGCCAATATCGCCACTTTTTTTATAGTCTTAGGGGTCTTGTTTTTCTTAAAGGGTTTGGAAAAAGGTTGGTATTTTGTTTTTAGTGGAGTCTCGCTGGTTTTGAGCATTTATACCTTCAACAGCCCGCGAGTTTTTGTTCCTTTACTCATTATTGGTTTAGTATTTTTTTTCTATAAACAAATTTGGACGCACAAAAAATGGGCGGTTTGTGCCTTAATTTGTAGTTTTTTATTAATGTTACCTTTGGTTCCTCATCTTTTATCACCCTTAGGTCAGTTAAGATTTAAGGAAGTAAATATTTTTTCTGATGCCAAAGTTGTCGAGAAAGCAAATGATAGACAAGGCCTTGATGGTAACACTTTTTGGTCAAAAATCTTTCATAATAGAAGGATTGGTTATTCGGAGCTTTTTTTAGCACACTATTTTGATCATTTTAATATCGACTACTTGTTTTTTAACGGCGATATCAATCCTAAATTTTCTACGCGCACGAACGGACAGTTTTTTTTGGTGGAAGTATTATTTCTTCTTTTAGGAATATTCTATTTGATTCAAAAAGAAAGAAAAATAGCGTTTTTTCTGTTTTACTGGTTACTGGTTGGTTTGGTGCCGTCAGCGATGGCGCGGGAGACACCTCACGCCCTTCGTAGTGAAGTATCCTTACCAACTTGGCAAATCATCTCCGGTATAGGTTTCTACTGCTTATATAATATTTT
>CAYJSC010000069.1:0-4646 GCA_964372475.1 uncultured Gammaproteobacteria bacterium
TCGGCGTTCTATCGGTAAGTGGACAAGAAGCGTATTCGTCGGCTTCGGCAATAAAGTATTTCCCGCGACCAAAATGCCCCGGAGCCAGGTGAGGCAAGATACTTCCCACACCGATAGCATATGACGAATCAACTCCGGCTTTCATAAAAACGGTGGCCATCATTGCAGAAGTAGTGCTTTTGCCGCCAACACCCGCAATCGAGATACCAAAACTACCCTCCATGAATTTACCCAGAGCTTGTCCATGGGTTAAAACCTCTATTCCTTCGGTAGCCAACGCCACTGCTTCCGGATTGGTCTTGCCTCCGTGCGCGCCGGTTACAATTGCCAGGTCGACTTGTCCTTTAATGTCTTTTCTTTCAAAACCCACTTTTACTAAAATGCCAAATTTCTTAAGCATCTCCTTTGTTACAAAATCTTCCTTAACATCAGAACCGCTCACTTCAAAGCCCTTTTCCTTAGCCCAAATGGCTAAACTCGTCATACCTACCCCTTTTATACCAATAAAATGCAAGCGTTTTTTTTTCATATCATTTTAATGAATGTTGCCATTCTTTCCTCATTCCCGTGTCGATGGGAAAAATATTCATGATTATTACAATAGGTGCATGCTCGATATGAGCTGATCTGACTATCCTCAACGCCGTTTTTAAGTAACTGCACTTTGACCATGCTTTCTAAGTCCAATCTATAGCATTTTTTTTCGATAAAAGGTCCAAGTAAAATTCTTACGTTTCCCGCGTCCCCTCCTCTTTTTAATATTTCTTTTAAACCACAGTCCACTATATGTTTTTGCAAACCTACCCTTCCGGCGTGTAAGACCATAATCAGTTTCTTTTTCTTTTCTACTATGAGAACCGGAACACAATCTGCCGTTTTAACAAGTAGGCAAATATTTTTTCTCCTAGTAAGTAGTCCGTCACCAATCTTTTCCTCCTTGTCCTTCCCGCGTTTACCCTGTAAGGGAAAGCGGGAATCCATACCAATCTCTCTAATTACGACTGTATGTTTTTGTTTTAAACAATATAAACTATTGTTGGCTATGCCCAAAATCTTAGCAAGCTTATTTTGATTGGCTAGGTTTTTTAAATCGCCAAAACCTCTAGTCGTCGTACCCGCCATCACCCACTCTGGAAAAAAATTTTGGTAAAAAATAATATTATTTCCCATATCTTTTATCGAGCGCTTTGATTATTTCTGCTTTTTCATTCCAAGGATATTCGGTCGTACCAAAGCACATCGATTGCTCATGCCCTTTACCGCAAAATAAGAGCACGTCTCCTTTTTTGGCTAGTTTACCAATCGCAAATCGTATGGCTTTTCTGCGATTGGGAATTCTGATGAAATAATGTTTGTCTTCAAAGAGATTATCAATAATTAGTTTTCGATCATGATTTGTAAATTCTTTTGCTCCAGTTTTTTTTGCTCCCCTGGCAATCTGGTTGATAATTTTATTCACATTTTCCGTGCGCGGGTCTTCGGCTGTCAAAATCGTCATGTCCGCCAACTTCCCAACTATTTCTCCCATGATCGGCCTTTTCGTACTATCGCGAAGACCGGCAGCGCCAAACATGATGATAATGCGGCCTCTGGTTATTTTTCTCGCAGCTAAGAGTACGCCCTGGAAAGCGTTGGGTTTATGCGCAAAATCAATAAAAACCCTAAAATTCGGATGGTATTTTTTGATCTCTTCCATGCGGCCACTGACACCGGGAAAAGATTGAAGACCTTTTTTAATAACTTGGTCTTCTACTCCAAGCGTTTTGGCTACACTTATGGCCGCTAAACAATTATACTTATTGTAATCGCCATAGAGTTTGGTGCGAAAAGGAAACGTTTTGGGAGTAAAGTCTGCCTCCTTTGTCAGGGAAAAAGTCACCAATCTTCCTTGGGTGAGATTTTTTAAAACGCGGAAATTTTTATCGTCTCGATTCAAAACGCTGTATTTGACGGCTTTGAATATTTTAGCTTTGGCCAGAATATAGTTGTGCATGGTTTTGTGATAATCAAGGTGCTCGTGAGCAATGTTAGTAATAACGCCGATGGCAATGTTAGCACCGAGGTTACGAAATTGGGTCAAACCGTGCGACGTCGTTTCTAAAACTAGATACTTAGAACCTGAAGCTACCGCTTCGACAATTAGTCTCTGTAATTCAAAACTATCGGGGCTGGTGACATGTAGTCCAGTATCATATTCTTTGGCGCCAATGACGGCTTTAACCGTCGAGATCATCGATACCGGCCAATTGGCGGTTTTGAGAATATGGTAGATTAAATTAACCGTGGTGGTCTTGCCCGAAGTTCCGGTAACGCCAATTACCGTCAAATGCCTGGCCGGGTAGCCAGATATTAAAACTGCTAGTACAGCCTTTGGTAAATGGTAAAAATTATTAACAAAATCATCGGGAATAAGCCCGCGAATTTTGGCAACATGTTTTTTCCAAGGGATGGTCATGAGGCTATATTATAACGTATTTACTCTACCAATTCTAATTTTACTGTGGCCCAATGCCGTAGTAGGAAAAAAGTTCTTTAGCGATGTTAAAAAATAGGGGCGCGGCGGTTTCCGATCCCCAAGGCGAAGTGGTAGGTTCAGACAACCTCACTAACATCACAAATTTAGGATTATCAGCTGGCGCAAAACCCACAAAGGAAGCGATGGTGCGTTGATCGTCATAACGACCTGCGACGGGAATTTCCGCCGTTCCGGTTTTACCGGCGATACGGTAACCTTGTGGTTTGGCCCATTTAGCCTCGCCGCGATCCACCGCTCGAATCATCATTTCGGTTAAAACCTTAGTCGTTTTCGCACTTACCACATTTCTGACGATTTTGGGCTTAATGTCTATTTTGCCACCATCGGGAGTCAAGACGCTTTTTACCACGTGAGGTTCGATTAAATTCCCTTTATTGGCAATCGCCGCCACGGCTCGGAGCATCTGTATCGCTGTTACGGCAATACCCTGACCAAAGGCTGTGGTCGCCAAATCGATTTCCCGCCAATCTTCATTGGGACGAAAATATGGTGAAGTCTCTTCTTCTAAATCAATGCCAGTTGGCGTTCCCAGACCGAACTTTCTTAAATAGTCTAAAAATTTTTCTTTTTTCAACCGCTGCATGGTAAAAACCATACCGGTATTGTCAGAGTTTTCCAAAACCTCCGTCATGGTGGTATTGGGATAGTATTTATTGTTCCAGGTACGAATCGTATAGCCGCCGATCTCCCGTGGGCCGGCGCATTTATCGCACTTAGTATCGGGATCCACTACTCCTTCGTTTAAGGCCGCGGCCATGACTAAAACCTTAAAGGTCGAGCCCGGTTCATAAGAATCAGCGACGACGGGATTTTTATATAGCTTAGTATCAAATTTAAACCACTCGCTAACGTCGTATTTAGGAAATGACGCCATCGCTAAAATCCCACCCGTTTTGGGATCCATCACGACAACGGATCCAGCTTTAGCGCCGTATTTTTCGATGCCCTGTTTTAATCTTTCTTCCACGATATATTGTACGGTGCGATCTATATTTAAAACCAAACTCCTGCCATTCTCGGGCTGTTTTACCGTTTTATCACCAATTAGGATGGGTCTATCGTATACGTCCTTTTCCTCACTAATAACGCCCGCACTGCCTCTCAGCTCTCTGTCATAATATCCTTCCAAACCAAAATAGCCCTTGTCCACGCCGTTATAATTTTGTCCTACGAAACCTAGAATTTGCGCTGACATTGACGCCTCGGGGTAAAATCTTTTTTGCTCCGCCTCAAAATAAACTCCCGGTATTTTATCCTGTTCTATTTTGTCTTTGATGGTTTTATCCACTTTTCTAAATAAAGGAACCCAGAGCGCGTCGGTATGGGAAAGTTTTTTGATAATCATCCCTTTTACTTCCTCTTGTGATGGCTGCTTGAGCAGTCCTGAAAGTGTCGCCAGCGCATCGGGTTGAGGCGAAGTGAAAAGCGGCGCCAATTTGGCAGCTAGTGCTTCCGGTTTGTCTTTAAGTTCTTTTTTAACCAGCGAAAGGGTGTAGGCGGTTTCGTTGGTGGCTAAAACGAAACCATCATTGGTCTTTATTTCGCCCCGCCAGGCCGGAAGATCCACTCTTTTGGTGTATTGATTATACCCAGCAATCGCAAGCCGATCGGAAACTAGAACCTGCCAGTAGAAAAGCCGAAAAACAATCGTCAGAAAGGCCAGAAAAAAAATGGCCAGCGTCAACCTGATACGCCACATTGCAACTCTCTTTTTATTTCATCGCCACATTAACGGCATTTTGTAAATAAATGACCGAGTCGGTTTTACCAAACCCCAAGGCTTCCGCTTCTTTTTGAATGCTGCCTAACGACGAAACCAGCGCGATCTGTTTTTTAAGGAATTCGTTTTGTGAAGATAAAACCACATACCTTTGTTCTAGCATTTGCAGTTTATCGCCCGAGGTCGAGATGGTGTTAGAAACGACAATTTGCAAACCCAATAAAAAAGCCACGACAACGAAGATTATTTTTAGGACAAAATGTTTTTTTTGGTTTTTATTAGTTTCTTTTTCTTCTTGCCACTTTTTCACAAGTTTTTTCGCATCTGCCGGTGCGTACTTAATCTTAATTTTTATAATTTAATCGCAACTCTAAGTTTTCCGCTTCGTGA
>CAYJSC010000070.1:0-4637 GCA_964372475.1 uncultured Gammaproteobacteria bacterium
CATGATGGGGATGGGCATTGATTTCGCTGGGAATACCATGCGTCGCCCACCTCGAATGTCCGATGGCCGCCAAGTTTTTATCAGCCGATAAATTTTTTATTTTTTCCTCAAGACTGGTTAGTTTACCAACGGTTTTTACCAGTTGAATTTTTTGGTTAACAAAAAAAACCACGCCCGCCGAGTCATATCCGCGATACTCCAAACAGCGCAAACTGCGCATGACAATATCTAAACCGTTTTGGGGACCTATATATCCCGTAATTCCGCACACGAGTTAAGAATAGAGAATTAGGAATTAAGAATCAAGAATGAAATTAATCAGCCGGTCTTTAACAAAAATCGCTTTTTTAATCTTTTTATTGGAAAGATGATTTTGGACGGCGGTAATTTTTTTTGCCAATTCCTCGGCCGATGATTGAGAAATGCCTTTTCTGGCGGTAATAGCGCCGCGAAGTTTGCCGTTAACTTGAACCACCAGTTCAAACTCTTCTTCTTCGATTAATTTTTCATCATAGGCGGGCCAATTTTCGTAATCTAACAAAGTTTCACGTCCGAGTTTCTCCCAAAGCTCTTGCGCGAAGTGCGGAGCAAAAGGAAAAAGTATTTTTAAGAATTTCTCCCAATCCGATTCCGAAACTTCTTCTTGAGCAAATAATTGCCCGCTTAAAATCATCAACGAAGAAATTGCCGTATTAAAATGTATTTTTTCAATATCTTCGCCGACTTTCTTAATCGTTTGGTGCATCAATTGATTGATTTTCAAATCGGCGCTTTCCTTTTTGCTCCTAGGCCTCTCTTCAAAAAAATTCCATATCTTATCCAGTAATCTTTTAGAACCAATCACCCCTCTGGGATCCCATGGCTGGCTATCCTCAAACGGCCCCATAAACATCTTATAGAGGCGGGAGGCGTCGGCGCTAAATTTCTCCACCAGCTCATCGGGATTAACAACATTTCCTTTGCTCTTAGACATTTTTTGGCCATCGGCTCCCAAAATTAATCCCACATGCCGGATTTTCAAAAAAGGTTCTTGAAAATTTAAATAGCCCTCATCGCGCAAAAATTTGGTGATGAAGCGGGAATAGAGCAGATGCAGAACGGTGTGTTCGGCGCCTATAACGTATAGGTCAACCGGAAGCCAATAACTTGCCCTGAGCTTGTCGAAGGGTTTTTCATTGTTGCGCGGATCGGTATAGCGCAAATAATACCAAGAAGAGTCCACAAAAGTATCCAATGTTTCGGGATCTCTTTTTGCCTTGCCGCCGCATTGCGGACATTTGGTATTAATAAATTTTTCCGAACTGGCCAGAGGCGGCTTTCCCTTCGGCCGGTAATCAACATTTTTAGGCAACAGCACCGGTAGATCCTCGTCAGAAACCGGAAAGATGCCTTGCCCCGAGGGATCTTGGAGGGCGCATTTTTCACAATGAATCATCGGTATCGGCGCTCCCCAATATCTTTGCCGAGAAACAGACCAGTCGCGCAATTTGTATTGAACCTTCCTTTCTCCGCCCACAAACTTTGTAATTTCCCATTTCGCTTTTTCGGAATCCATGCCATTGAATTGGCCGGAATTTACCAAATATCCCTCACCAACATAATTTTCCATTTTTAAAACTTATTCTTAAAGTTCGGGGAAGTTATCGGTGCCCATATCCGAAATTACATAATGTCCCCTACTCTTAAGTTCGATTATTTTCCCGCCTAGAGCATCATAATAAATCTTTGCGCTCTTTTTGCCGATTTCTTCTTCGTCGTCGGCAGTAAAAATAACAATATTATCAACCCTATCTTTAATAGAAGGATTAATATGATATTCATAAAAACTTTTTTTAGCGTCATTACTACCATCTCTCGTCATTTTCCATGGAGCCACTAAGATCAATTTTTTTATTTTTACTTTAGATTCGCCAAGCCATCTTACTAAAAAAGCCGTGCCACAACTATGTCCAATTAAAATTGTATGTTCATTGATATTGTTTTTTTCAAATTCTTTTTTCCATGAAATATAATCAGGGAGCCAAGGCGTTGGCATTAACGGCGTTTCAACAGCAATTCCTTTTCTTAGAAGCTCTTTTTTAATCCATGGAATCCAATGTTTATCATAGGTACGTTTTGTAGGATCATTTTCAGCGTTACTTGGACAGCCATGTAATATAATACAATTTAAGTTTTTAGGATAAATTACATTGATTATTGGTAGACTATACTTCTTCGCAAACTCAAAATCTCTTTCGTCATGCGCCGGCACGGCCATAATGGCGCCGGTGCCGTAGCCGGATAAAACATAATCGGCTACCCAAAGAGAAACCTCTTCTTTAGTAGCCGGATTAATAGCCTTGATTCCCTTTAATTCCACGCCTGTTTTGTCTTTGCTTTCCTGTCTCTCTCGTTCGGTCTTGTTCTTTGATTCTTTAATATATTTTTCCACCTCCTCATAATTCTTAATTCCTAATTCATTATTCAATAATAATTGGTGCTCTGGCGCTAAAACTAAGTAAGTCGCGCCGAAAAGAGTATCCGGTCGCGTTGTAAAAACTTTTATTATCATCTCATCATCATTGCGAGGAATCCCGCCTCGGCGGGACGACGTGGCAATCTCACGATCTTCTTTAGAGATTGCTTCACCGAGTCTGACTCGGTTCGCAATGACGGGAAAAGAAATAAGCGCTCCTTCGGAACGGCCGATCCAATCCTGCTGTCTTTTAATGGTTGCCTCCGGCCAATCTAATCCTTTGAGATCTTCAAGAAGCTGATCGGCGTATTTGGTAATGGCTAAAAACCATTGTTCCATTTCTCTTTGCTCAACCGCCGATCCGCAACGCTCACATTTACCATTCACTACTTGTTCATTAGCCAGCACTGTTTGATCTTTAGGACACCAATTCACTTTCGCCTTGGCTCGATAGGCCAATCCCTTCTTAAACAGTTGAATAAAAAGCCATTGCGTCCACCGATAATAATCTGGACTGGAAGTATTAATCTCTCTCTCCCAATCATATGACAAGCCAAACATCTGCACCTGCCTTTTAAAATTGTTGATGCTATTTTTAGCCACTGCTTGGGGGCTTTTGTTAACTTTAATGGCATAATTTTCCGTTGGCAGACCAAACGCATCCCAACCCATAGTATAAAGAACTTCATATCCCTTCATCCGCATAAAACGGGCGTGAATATCTTCCGCTATGTAACCTTTGGGGTGGCCAACGTGCAACCCGGCCGCCGATGGATAAGGAAAGGTTTCCAACTGATAATATTTCGGTTTAGAAGAATTTTCATTAGCTCGATGAACCCCTTCTTTAATCCATTTTTTCTGCCATTTCCGTTCAATTTTTTGGTGATTATACTTGGACATATGCGGATATATCAGTATTACATTATTTAAAAAATTTATGTAGTATCACCTCACAAGACCGAGTAAGCTACCATCCTGTCATCGCGAGCCCAGCCGTACTTTTTGCAAAAAGTACGGCTGGGCGTGGCGATCTTGTTTTTGGTATGACGCGAGATTGCTTCACCGAGTCTGACCCGGTTCGCAATGACTACCCAGGGCGGTGAGGTGGTACTTTATGTAGATTTGACAATTGATTTCTTTTAATATATCATTTTCCTAGCGTTGTTTGACAACCCTATAAAACTTGGAGGATCGTAGAGATCGGGAAGGAGGGTAGCCGTGACTACTCCGACGCAACTGGAAATTGTTGGCAGTTGTTGGGAAAAATTACTGGAGAGACAAAAAAAGTCCGGAAATAACAGCTTTGTAAAAGCTGATCCAATTGTTATTGTTTATGACTCTTTGCGAGAGTTCGGCTTCGATCAAGGCGCTGCCAGATCGCTGGCGGTCAATCTTGTTCGGTTACTCATCCAAAAAGATTTTCTCTTCGTTGATAGATTTTCTAATAATGGATCTCGTCGTATTAATAGTTTTAAACTAAAGAGACTTAATAATCCCAATGAAGCGGTCATATCCGAATTGCGTACGGCGGTTGAAGCCGACAAGGAAGATGCTGTTCATGGTAATGGTAAAGATAATAGGCATGAGAAAATAGCTCTTCGACAGGCCTCTAATGAAACTGTGGTAGAGGATGATCAATTAAAAACAGAGATCGCCCCGCCAAAAAAGAAAGTGGTTATGTGGTTCGACCTCCCTAACTTTGAAATAGCTTGCAGAGAGATCGGAATAGTACTGCCTCTGGATGAAATCATCCAATGGTTTACCGATCATGTTGGACCTATAGTACGCGGCACGGCCTTCCATCATTTTCTTCACCAGGAGAATGTTCTGCGAAGATTTGTTAGACGCAAGTTCAGGCTAATAACTTGCGTGGAGGTAAAATCCATTCGCTCAAGACAAAATCATAAAAATCACTCTTCTGACGCAGTGGATAGCATCATGGACGAAGAAATTAAAGAATTGCATGACATCGGCGACGTCCATGTGCTGGTTTGCGGGGACACGGACATCAAGCCTGTGGCCGGCTGGTTAAAAAGGTACGGGAAAGCAGTCTACAGAGTAATGGTTGATAAAGAAAAAAATAAGGTTTGTATTGATAGCTGTCCGATAGATGATGATGAGCTTCCCGATTTTTATCATATTCTACCTAATACTAAAAATAGATAATCTCTAACTCGCGCTC
>CAYJSC010000071.1:0-4629 GCA_964372475.1 uncultured Gammaproteobacteria bacterium
TTAAGAGGTAAATCAGCGAGAAAAAAGATAATCTCCTTTAGCTTCCCGTGCGTGGTACTAGCAATTAACAATTTTTTCACAGTCCTAAGACCGCGTGGGCATTCTGAATCGCTTGCAAACAAATGGCTATAAACTCTTCGAGGGGAGTGCCTAATTTTTCCCCGCAGGGTAAAATTCTCTTTCTATCCGCACCTTTAGCAAAATTTGGTTCGTTAAATCTTCGGAGAACAAAGTCGGTATCAATGGAGTTTAATTTTTTATCCGGATGGATAAGTGTTGCGGCAACAATAAGACCGGTTAGTTCGTCGCAAATATAAATCGCCCAACCCATCAAGCTTTCATGACATTCGACGTTTTCTTTGTTATGAAATCTTATCGCATTTAATACTTCGGGGCCTAGGTCAATATTTCTTTTTTTCAACTCTTCTTCTAAAACTAGAGTATGTTTTAAAGGATCTTTTGTTAACTCATAATCGGCATCATGTAGTAAACCAACTAATCCCCATTCTTCTTCATTACCTTTTTCTTCCGAAGCGAGATCTTGCTTCGCAAGAAGTTTGGTTGCCAAAGCAACCATACAAACCTCTGCCGCCAGATGATGACGAACCAGGTTTTCGTTTTTGATTAACTCTCTTACAATTTTAAGCGCCTGGTCTCTTGTTGGTTTCATAAGCTGTTTGGCACATCAATAAATTCTGTTTTTACTTTGAATTTTTTCTCTAAAAGTTCACCAAGCGCCATCACGCCGAATTTTTCCGTATTATAATGTCCTGCCGCAATAAAATTCATTTCACCTTCTTTACACATGGCTGGTACGGATTCGTTGGTTTCACCGGTTAAATAAGCATCTATCCTTTTGTCCATGGCTTCTTCCAAATAGGCTCTCGCTCCGCCGGAAACAAACGCTACTGTTTCTACCATTAACTTTCCACCAGCTTCGTATTGTGATTTTGTCGAAAAGACTTTATTAACTAAATCCTTAAACTTTAAAAAGCTCGTCTTTGTGGGCAATTTTCCAAAGTAGCCGAAATATTTCCCTTCATACAAGCCGAACTCGCCAAGGATCTTAACACCGAGTCTTTTTAAACCTTCTGCGTTATTACCAATTTCTGGGTGCGCGTCTAAAGGTAAATGGTAAGCCGCCAGAGAAATATCATTGTCAAATAAAAATTTGACTCTTTTTTTCTGCACACTTTTTAAGTATTGCCACCTTTTATTCCACAATAACCCATGATGCGTAATCAGTAATTGACAATTTTTATTTTTAGCAGCCGTAAAAAGTTTCTCGTTACAGCTAACTCCCAGGGCGATTTTTTCGACTTCGCTGCTGCCCTCGACTTGTAAACCGTTATATGAACTATCCTTGAAATCAGAAACTTTAAGATATTCGTCGCAAAATTTTATAAGATCATTAAGTTTTGCCATAAATTCAGTTATTTTTCAGGACGCAATAACGGGAAAGGGATTACATCTCTAATATTAGCCGTATTGTTAAACAACATCACCAGCCTGTCAATGCCAAAACCTATTCCTCCCAATGGAGGCATGCCATATTCCAAGGCTTCGATAAACTCTTCGTCGAGCGGCTGGGCTTCGGTATCGCCGGCCTTTAAATTTTTTTGTTCATTTTCAAATCGCGCCCGTTGCTCAAGACCAGAATTAATCTCGCTCCACCCGTCAAAAATTTCCTCGCCGCCAATATAGCCTTCGAATCTTTCGACCAATTCTTCCGGATATTCCCGATGCTCTTTAGAAAGCGGGCTAACATCGCGCGGATAGTCAATTACCCACGTCGGTTCAGAAATCTTCGGCGCTATAAGGTGTTCGTATAAAGAAAAAAGGGCTTTATTTTTTGTCCAAACACCATTTATTGTTATCTTTTTTTGTTCGAGTAATTTTTTTATCTCTTTTTCGCTGATTTTATCCCAATTAATATCTAAATGTTTAAGTAGCATTTCTTTAATGCTATACCGCGGCCACTGATGCCCAATATCGATAGTTTTTTCGCCAATTTGAATTTCGGTTTTGCCAAAGACCTCTTTGGCGATAAATTTGGTCATTTCTTCCGCTAAGTCCATAACAATATGATAATCGGCATAGGAAATATACCATTCCAGCATCGTAAATTCCGGCTGATGGTTGTGATCCATGCCTTCGTTTCTGAAATTTCGGGCAATCTCAAAAATCCGCTCATAACCGCCGATAATTAGCCGTTTCAAATATAGTTCTGGGGCCACCCGAAGATACATATCTTTATCCAAGGCGTTTAAATTGGTTATAAAAGGCCTGGCGTTAGTACCACCATAAAGGTTTTGCAAAACTGGCGTTTCCACTTCATAGAAATTTTTCTGCCATAAAAACTCCCTGATTTTGCGCTCAATTTTCCATCTGGAATCGAGAGTTTTTTTCGCATTTTCGTTTAAAATCAAATCCAAATAGCGCTTTCTAAGTTTTTCTTCGTCATCTTTGAAACCATACCATTGGCTCGGCAAGGGGCGTAAGGATTTGCTAAGAAGTTCAAAGTTTTCGACCGCAATTGTCAACTCGTTGCTTTTCGTCATCACGACGGTACCGCTGACGCCCAGGAAATCACCGATGTCTAGAAGTTCCAAAAATTGATATTTATCATCTCCTAACGCGTCTTGTCGAAAAAGCAATTGAATTTTGCCGGTTTCATCAATAAGATCGGCAAAAGTAACCTTGCCATGGGCTCGCCACGACATGATCCTTCCGGCGGTACGCACCGATTTGTTTAATGATTCGCGACACTGACTAACCATTTCCTTTTTGGCAAAAAAGGGTGGAAAGGCTTTGACGCCCAACTTTTCAATTCTTTTTAGCTTATCGAGTCTGATTTGTCTTAAATTAGTAAGCGGTTTCATATTATTTAGTATATAACAGCTTGGGTTAATAAAAAACCCCGCCTCGCGGGGTTGGTTGCTTGCCCGCCGGCTTGTCCGCCATAGTCTTGACGTAGGCGGAAGCCTTGGCGTAGGCGGGTTTATTTTCCTTCTTTATTATTCTATGCTTACTATCGTATAAACAATTTTTCCCACCGGAGCCTCAACGTCGACTTTTTCACCAACTTTTTTGCCTATCAGTGCTTGCCCGAGAGGCGACACGTGCGAAATTTTTTTCTCCATGGGATTAGCTTCCCATTCGCCAACAACAAAGAAAATATCTTTTTTCCCATTAACATGAACCGTTACCTTGCAACCTACCCCCACTTGACTCCTATGGCCATTTCCACTTGCAACGATTTTGGCGTCTTTGAGCATTTCTTCTAACTCAGCCAGTCGTCCATCCATAAACGATAGTTCTTCCCGCGCCGATTGATACTCAGCATTTTCGGAAAGATCACCCATTTCGCGTGCCTTAGCAACGCGGTCCACGGCCAGCTGGCGCTTAGCTAAAAGCTCATCATATTCAGCCTTCAGCTTATTTAGGCCTTCTTTAGTGATAATAACAGAGTTGATTGGATTCATAAAAATTCCTCAAAAAAACGGGTTCTCCATCTGGGTTTTCTGGAGAACCTATTGGGTAGCAAATAACCTAGCGCAGCTTACAAACACAATCTTCAATTTATATACCAATCGTCTTGTTTTGTCAAGCCTAATATCCTACAATAGCACCTATATATTTATTGCCGCCATCGTCTAGCGGCCCAGGACGGTTGGTTCTCAACCAACAAATCACCGGTTCGAATCCGGTTGGCGGCACCATTTGGGAAATTGCGAAATCGTTAGGTGCGGCGTTCTCCGCCAGTTGGCCGCCCGATGCGAGCGCCGCAAAGGGAAAATTCAAGTCCGCCGAGAGCCGCCGATTAAATAAAGAATAGTTCGAGCCGACTTTTTTTGCCATGATAGAAAGATCATGGCAATTATTTTTTTCACGCGCGATTTTTTCTCTCGCTTCGCTCGAGCAAGGGAAGAATTTATAGTGTCCTTACCCCGCCCGCCCGTGCACAGACTATTTGTATTTTACTCCCTTAGAGGAAAAAATAATAGAATATCCAGAGAATAAATAAGAAAACTGCTAATATCACTGTAGCCACACCGAGTCTTCCGAATTTATTTCTTTTCAAACATATTACGGAAAAAACAATCTCAATTATCGCATACAAATACGTATTGTAGATTGTGTAGTAGAGAAAAAGCGAAACTTTTGGTGGTCCGGAAGACTCAAGAAATGTAGAAAGGAAATTGGTTATCCCAAAACTTTGGAAAATATCCCGTACTAAATGATAGGAAAAAATTACAAGATTAAAATATAACCAATATTTTTGCCATTTTTTCATATCTTTATTTTTTTGCAACAACAGCAAAATATCTTGATTCTTTTACCTCCTTAATAATTTTAAATCCTATTTCTCTTAAATAATTTATAAACTCTTTTTTTCTATACATTTTGTCATATGGGTGTGCAGAAGTTAATTTAATTATTTTTCCATAGAACGTATTGAATGACTCAATTGATACATCGTATATGAAAACTTTTCCTCCTGGCCTTAATACTCTATAAATTTCTTTTAAACACCTTGTCCATTCTGGAAAAGGGATATGATGAATAGCACCATAGTCGAAAACCGCATCGAAACTTTCATCTTTATAGTTTAGTTTTGTCGCATCC
>CAYJSC010000072.1:0-4580 GCA_964372475.1 uncultured Gammaproteobacteria bacterium
CCTTGCGGGCTAGCAAAATGACATTAATAATATCAGCCAGTTCGTCTGGTTTTAACCAGGCAGTTTTATTGTATTGCGAGCGCGAGCCCCAATCGCAGTAAAACCAGGGCGATTCTTTATCATAGGCGTTATTTTGTAAATCAGAAAAACTTCCGACATTGCCAGTGGTATCGGTGGCGTGTTTTGTCCAGGACGTATCGGCCCAGCCAATTTCTAGAGATGTCCGCACATAACCACCATGAGTGGAAGAAAACCACGCTTTAATGGCTTTGCCGGCTTGCGTCATAATCTTTCCGCCCGTATCATTGACCGCCTGTTCCCAAGCTCCTCCTTTAGGATCAGGTTTAAATACCTGACAGCTCTCGGTAGCACAAATTGAGCCGCTGCCATTATTGGTATAGGCCAAAGCGTATGATCTTGCGGCAACGGCTTGGGCTTTTAATACCTCGCTTGGCCAATCTCCCGGGACTTCATAGATGCGCTTGACGTAATCATCAAGACTATAATTCCCGTAACCCTCAACGTTGATTTTGGTATTTTGATCAAAATTTTGATATTCAGCGAAATTGTAGTAAGCACGAAGGATCTCGTCATGGCTTTGACCGGCTTTGGCTCTGCCATAGGCACCCCACTGGTTTAAACCAACTCGGTTGGGCACCCCATAGGTAAAAGCGGCAAATTTCGGCGAAAAACCCGGTTCGCGACCGTTAGTTAAATCACTATCACAACGACCCAAAGCTGCGGCGGAACGAGAGATCTTTAGGCTAGCTAATCTTTCTGATAATATTTGCTGCTGCCTGGCTGTTAGTGCGGCGATTTGGCTTTGCAATTGTTGCTCGTAGGCATTGGCCTTGGCCACTTCTTTTTCCAAAAAAGCAGCTCTTTCGTCGACTTGGATCTTTAAGGCCGTCGTCTGCATAGCGATTTCTGATAATTTCGTTTTATCTTTTTGTAAATCACCGATTTCGATTACTAGATTAACGATCGTATCGCGATTTCTCTTCGAGAGAAAAGAATACATCGACGCGAGGCGAAAAACATCGGTAGCACTTCCGGCCCCAAACACAATTGTCAAACCCGCTGGGTAATAATGCTTAATATAAAGCGACCTGATCGCGGCGGAAAGCTCTTCGTACTTTTGGTCAAACTCCAAATTCCGCCGATTAATTTCTTTTTCTTTTTTAGAAAGTTGCAAAACCAGGTTATCAATTTGAGTTTTAAGCGCATTAATTCTATCTCGTAATTTCTTGAGGTCGGCCTTGTTGCTGGTGTTTGCTTTAGAAATTAAATCACGAGTGCCACTGTATTGATTGATGCAACTCTTGATAACGTCTAGGTCTTGGGTTGTGGCGCATTCATCGGCATGAATGTGATTAATTTTTAAAAAACCACTAACGAGAAACACCAGAAGAAAACAGATACTCATCAATTGCGGATGGCGCATGAATTAATTATAACCTATTATTTCCCGTAGCGGCGCTGGCGTGAAGAAAATTCCTCTATCGCAATGTCAAGGTCTTTTTCTTTAAAATCCGGCCAAAGTTTGTCGGTAAAATAAAGCTCGCTATACTCGCTTTGCCAAAGCAAAAATCCTGACAGTCGTTTTTCTCCGCCCGTCCTAATGATTAAGTCCGGATCGGGAATGTCTTTGGTGTCTAGATATTGCGAAAATCCTTCTTCGGTAATATTGTCATTCTGACGAAATATCTTATTTATTGCTCTTATGATTTCATCCCTTCCACCATAGTTTATTGCTAGGACTGCGGTAATATTTTTGCCATTCTTTGTCTGGCCAATGGCTTGTTGAATACCTTTTTGAATATCTTGAGGAAATTTGGTGGTATCGCCGATAACTTTTAATTTCACGCTCTTTTCTATAAAGGTTTTAACTTTTTCTTTTAAGCCCCATCTTAAAATATTTAAAAGTCCTTCCACTTCTTGTTTGTTTCTTTGCCAATTTTCCGTGGAGAAAGCCCAGAAAGTGAGATATTTTACGCCTTTTTTGGCGGCGTGTTCGACGATTTTTTCCAAAACATTTTTCGCCGCATATTCATGGCCTTTTATAATTGCAAGCTTATGTTGTTTCGCCCAGCGCCGGTTGCCGTCCATGATGATGGCGATGTGGGTTGGGGTTGACATAATTTAGAATGTAAAATTTACTTTGAATAAAGTTAAAATAAGTGCTTATTTATTATTCGTGCTCCAGTACTTGGCTTATTTATAATTAATTTTAAACCTTTGTCAAATTCCTTAATTTTACTAATCACTTTTGTTTCATCTTTGCCTTGGCAGATTAAATGAACATTGGGGCCGGCGTCAATGGTAAAAAACACCATTAGTCCTTCTTCTCGCCATTTTTGTACGGCGTTTATTATCTCCATTGTCTTTTTGGTCCGATAAAAAAGCGGTGTGTTTTGCGACTCCATAACCGCATGCATCTCATTTGCTTCTTCTTCGATCGTGAGACCAAGTAAATGAAAATTTTTATTCTTTAAGGCCTTCGTTACTTTCTTTATTCTTTCCTCTATTTTAGCCAGCCTTTTTTCCATCAAAGGACTGCTCCAAACATTTTCCATGCCTTTGGCTGAGCTTATTTTTTTATTGTTCTCGCTTACCAATAAAATAATATCTCGCAGATCCCAATGGCTCGCTTTGTGTAAAGAAAACGCGTAAGAAGTTTCACCTGTATCACCTTCTTGCCATTCAACAAAACCATCAGGTATTGATCGGCAAGCCGAACCTGATCCAGCCCTGGCTAAAACCGTTAGTTCTCTTTCCGGCAAATCTACGTCCGCTGCGGCACAACCGGCCACGGTTAACGCGGCAAAACCAGAGGCGGAAGAAGCAATACCAGAAGACTTAGGAAAATTATTTCGGCTTACTACCTTGGCAAAAACTTTTATTCCGGCTAATTTTCTTATTCTATCTAAATGTTTAATAGCCCGCAGTTTTTCTTTATCGTTGATCGCAAAGTTACGCTCGAGCGTTTTTTTGCGATGATTGTCTGGTATAAATTCAAAATAATCTTCTTTTAAATCGTCGGAGAATTCCACGGTGGTAATCGTTTGGCAATTACTCAAATTCATCGAAATTGAACTGTTTAGCGGCAAGCGCAATTCTGCGTTTTTTTTCCCCCAATATTTGATAAAGGCAATGTTGGCTGGTGCGACGGCCGTAACCTTCATAATTAAAATTTTAAGTTTTAAATTTTAAAATAAATCTAAATTTTAAATTTATAAATTTATTAATTTGTTATTGATTTGAAATTTAAAATTCTATTCTTACTCCCTCTGTTGAAATATTCGCGTCTATTATCTCTCCTCCTGCTTTTTTTATAGCTTCCTCAATATTTGCTCTTTTCTCTTCCGGGACTATCGCAATCATGCAATCTCCTCCACCCGCACCGGATAATTTGGCGCCATAAGCACCAGCGTTTCTGGCGACCATGATCATATCGTTTAATTTTTCCGTCGATACCCCCAGGTCTTCTAAATAATTTTGATTAAAATTCATTAAGGTACCAAGTCTTGGCCAATTTTTTTCCGTTATTGCCGCCTTCGCTTCCTCAACCAAAGCCGCGATATTTTTAAAAATTTCTTTAACCCCTGTTTCGTGGGTCTTCATTTTTTCTTTAACCAAATTGATCATGGAAACCGTGTCGGCTTTTGTACCAGAATATCCAATTACCAATGGCAAGTTATCTATGGCTAGTGATTCTATTGCTTTTCCCGCGGTTTGAAAATACAAGATGCCGCCATAAATAGCTGAGGCGATATCAAACCCCGACGAAACACCTTGAACTTCTAAAACAACCTTGTAGCAAAAATCAAACAGTTCTTTTTTCTCCGGCTCTCTGTTGAAAAACATTTTGTAAAGCCCATAAGCTGTTGCTGCTGTAATTGCAGACGAACTGCCCAAACCGTAACTTGAGAAAAATTCGCTCTTTACTGAAATTCTTAAAGTGTCCGCTATAGCGTGCGCTTTGCGAAAATTTCTAACTACAGTTCCCACAAATTTTTCATCCGTCCAACTGTCTTTTGCGCTTTTTTCAATTGTCGCTTTTAAGCGCTTATCAATGGCAACAACCAAACAGGAATAATCATATACTACAGCGTGTTCGCCCATGAGCATTAATTTTCCTGGTGCGGATACGTTTATCTTATCCATGCTAGTTTTCTTGCCTAACTCCTTCTTCTCCCAATGTTACTGAATAAGAACTTAAGCCGATATTTTTTGCTAAATTTACACACACTTCCGGGTTTTGAAAGTAAGCCAATAATACTCCTGATCTGTCCTTCGTTCCTCCGGCCCCGCAAATTTTGGCCACCCCACCCAGATCTTCAACTTCTCGAATTAAATCATGAGCAAGGCCACTAACGACACCCAATTTCTCCAGGTTTCTTTCGCCATGACGGATTGCTTCTTTTAGTAACGGTTCATCATTTTCTTTTAACGCCTGTAAGAGTTTTTTAACTTGTTTTTCCTGGTCGTTAAAGATTCCTTCGGTCCACTTCGGCCTTTTGCCGAGTAATTTTTTTACGCTGGCTATCATTTCTCCCGTGGTTTCTTTTGGTCTTCCG
>CAYJSC010000073.1:0-4566 GCA_964372475.1 uncultured Gammaproteobacteria bacterium
TCCGCAGTTAAGAGCCAGTGTCTTACTTGATCAAGATAACAAAATAATGGCTATTCACTCTGCCTTAGATCCCGGAGGAATAGCTATTAAAAATGATGAGTTATTATCACTCAAAGACTTTCCTATTCTTAAATTAAATGCCACAGCTAATGATATTATAAATGCGATTGCCAACGCCGGGATTAATGTTACTACACCCGTAGAAAAACCTGAAGAGACGGCCATCGATAGCCCACCGGAACAGAGTCCAACCCTTTTGCAAACGTTCCAACAGTTAGCAAACTCACCCCAAATCTTAAATACTCCGGTCAAACCGATTATTGATTTTGTTACCAATACCGTTTTATCGGCCATCGCCGGTAACCAAACAGTTTCGGCTGATAAACCGCTGCCGTTTAGTGTGATTCTGCAAGCCCAAGTTCCTTCTTTACCTTTAGATACTCAGATTCGCAATCGGATTGTCAGAGTTGTGGCTGATAATACTTCCTTAACAGACAGAACAGCTAGACAAACGGTCGCTAACCTGACAACTAAAGCTTATCAAAACAACCTGAAGGATTTTCTCGAGCAACTACGGTTGATCTATAACGAACAGTGTCGAAATGCAAAAAACAATAGCATTTTATTCTCATTGATAAAAGAGGCCTACGCTGTAAGTGGCCAAAATGGTGGCACGCAGAATTGCCTTACTCTCGATCGCGTCGCGGAAAAAATTGATCAGATAATTAAACCTCTCGCTGAGAAGGACAATATTCAAGTTGCCTTAAACGCACAATTTCTCACCAACTCTATTTCTCTTAATGACGTAAACACATTTGTCCTTTCTGATGAGCTCTCAAAAATTTTTGCCCAGCAAGCCCAGCTTGCCAAACAGCAAATCATTGTGCTTTTGGCTTGGAACCGGACCAAACAAACGAGCACTTTGGCCAAAATACCAGTGATTGGAGAATTGCTACTCTATTTCCAATCCTTTAATAAACCTTTAGCCGAACTTGTCAACGCTCAACTCGCTCTGGCCCAAGAACCAGCTATATTTGCCCATCGGGCGGGATTTACCATTTCTGAAATTTTACCAAACGGAGAGGTAAAGACTCAAAATTCTATTCCGCGAGCAAAAGATTCGCTATCAATTGTTGACGGCGTTGAAATAGATTTAACTTTTACAAGCGACGGAGTTGCCGTAATCACTCATGACAATGTCAGTAACCTATCTTTCGAAGAATTTAAAAAGAAATACCCCAGTCATGAAACTTTAGAAACTTGGATTTCTTGGTTTAAACAAAAAGGGATGGAAGAAAAAGAAATTTATTTGGATTTAAAAGGAACAGATCAAGATCCCTATAAACTTTTACAACTAGTTTCCGACTTGGGCCAAAGAATATCAATCGGATCACGTGATAAAAAAACTGTTTTTAAATTGCTCTTAGCAAGAAAGGTCTTGGGAATAAAAGCAAAAATTTACATGCAGATCCCAGATCCTATCGTTAATCCTTTTAATCCTTCGAGTGTTCTTAACGACGTAGAGAATTTAGCAAAAGCAATAGGTCTGAAAACAGATGATCAAGAAATCTTAGCTCTCAAACCAGATGGGGTACATTTCTTTTGGCCGGAAAACTTCTTAAGCGCAATTTATTCGGAAATCAAACGACACGGTCGAAGAGTTCCGTTTACGGATTTTAATAAAATTATTGGAAAAGTCGATTTCTTTCCAAATATTCCTTTTTTTGCCGATTTACAAAAAGCTCGACTCAGAACATTCGTAAAAATTGCTAAAAGATTAGGATACGAAGTCGTAGGCGGCTCCACAGCAAGCCCGGCTGTTATGGCGATGAGGATGGAGTGGGGTGTGGATACGATTATGCCAAACGACCCGAAACTGTTACCTGGGTTTTTACGACAGGACACTACCCCACAAGAAGTTTCTAATCCGAATCAACGTTTGGTAAATACCAACACCAACTTAAAAGAAGGTGATATTTTAAGTGAAAAAGCCGAAAGCGATCCCCAACGGCAGAAATATTTAAAATTTGCCTCTCAACTTGCGAGTAAACAGCTCGCTCCTGCCCAAAAACCAGCCACAAAATTTGTAAAAATACCAAATGGTCCTACAGTTGCGATTGGTACTTCACCCGTTTTTGACAATAATGGCCAGAGTATAAATCTCGAATCATTCTGGAAAGAATTGCATGACTTGGCTCAAAGAACTTCTGATTCAGAATGGATAGAAATATATCACGGACTTTCTCCAGAACGCGACGAAAACACAAGAATGATTAACCCAATAATTATCTTAAGTAAGATTATTAAATCTGGCGGATTCAAAGTTAGTATTAATCTCTCTACAAACATAAAAATGACACAAGAATGGCTAAGACCAGACGAAAACGGACAATACGCTCTAGTATTTAGAATTCCCAAATCATTCGTAAATGAAAACGGTGTCGCCTCAGAATTATTGACGGATTTGGTGCTAAAACATAATTTATTTTTTCCTATCATTCCACTCAATGAATTTTTAGTAAATATTTATACAAAAGCTGAAGTTAATAAGCTCGCAGAAAACCAAGTGACCTCACATGAGATTCCTACTCGTATCACGCAAAGCCCAGCCGAGCCTGCTACTGGTCGTACAAATGCTCCTCCACCAAAACCTCCTGTGTTTTCTGATATTAACCCTAACTCTCACAAACAAATGGTCATTCCTGATAATGCAACTTTAAAGATAAATGACACCATCATAAACGTTAGAAGTGTCACAATTTTGCAAGTTGTTGCTCCCGACAGGTCAACGGATCAAGTACCACCATTACCATCCGGCCGGTTCTTATCTAATAATTACTATTTAGAAACTGGTCAAACTTATCAATTTTTTGATGATGCCACCGGGAAAGTTTTGGCAGAAGCCACCATTGGCCAAACTCAAATTTTAATTGCGGGAGCTTCCTATCAGGCTAACATTTTGGACCAAAGTCTCTCCTTTGTGAGAATATTTTTACGCGTAACGAATTCCTATATTCAAAGCTTAAATAGACTTCTTTATCAACCACTACAGACCCGCATTGCTGAATTAATAATGACACCGCAAAGAATTAAAGATCTTCAAGGTTTTTTTCAAAGACATACAGGAATTACAAATTTAATTGCAAGATCTATTCTTCTTCCTAGAGATTTACTCGCAGGCTCTATCCGCTTGGCAAGAAATATTAGCAGAAATGTTTTACCTGCTTTAACACCTAATCCTTTCAGTCGAGATCTTTTAGATTCTGATCAAATATCGGCCTTCTTTACGGCAATGCGTCTTGAAGCCTACAAAACCCGAGAGCAGGCAGAACCAAAAAAACCATATCCTCTCTCCTTTATTGTTGCCAAAAAAATTGTCAGCTTATCTAATTGGCGAGCCTTAATTGATCCGAATTCCTCCGCAAGTTTCACAGAGATCGACAGAAAAAAAATAAACCTTATTATTTTAGACGCAGAAACAGAGTTGTTAAAACAATTAAATGCCTGGCATCAAAAGAACTGTTTTGATTTAAATTGTACTGACCAACTTTCAGAATTTGAACCGGCAATGCAGAAAATTGTCAATGGTTTTCTTAAAACATATGATTTAAAAACCCCAGTCGAAAAAGCTTTTTCTGATGAAAGCAAACAAACATTCGCATACGGGACTATTGCTGGCGCATTTAATGATGCCCTTGCTACTTATCGCGATCAGGCTATTGTCACAGTCAGTTTCCATCGGGAACTGAAAGAAAGATTAAAATCCGCTAATTTAGAAGAAAAAATTCAAGCAGTCATGCAAAATGATTCTGCTAAAGTCTTTGCAGGTTTTCAGAATAGAGTTGCTCAAAATCTTTATCAGACTTCCCCCTCTTCAGCAAATACATACGCGAAGACGAGTCTTTTTGATATGGCCCATCTTCAACTTAACGCTGCAGGAGTTAAATCAGAACCTGCTCCCGCAAAACCTGATTTGCCGGCAGATAATGTAGTTACAAATCAGGTCACAACTAAAAAAGAACTGGTCTTGGTTGCACCAACCACCAACTCTTCCGTAGCCGGCGATTATGTTGATGCGACTACCATACTCGATCTTGAAACCTTAAGGACAGGAGTTATAAGACCTATTAATCCAGCATCGTTGGAAAAAGCTCTTGAACCAATTAAAGACGAAAGTGTAAGAAACCAGGCGCGAAAAATCATTTCTGAAGCTGAACAGACATTTCTTGCAGAATTCAACGAATGGTTTAAGAATAACTGCCAAAGCGCCAAGAATTTATTGATTAAACCAATTCTGGCTGCTGAATGCTCAGTTATTACCGCAGACGATATCATAAATGAATATTATTCGTTTCGATATGAACATTTTGGAAAAAAATTGGAAGATAAGTTGAGAGAAATCAATGGTATGAACGATAACATATTGCAAAATACCGTTGGCAATATTTTATTTGATTATCTTGAAACATATCAATCGCAAGCTTTGGTTCTTTGGGACTTTAGGACAAATGTTCAAAACGCTTTTAACCGTCCTGCCTCTATCCCTCAAGATTTATTATTTTTAAT
>CAYJSC010000074.1:0-4557 GCA_964372475.1 uncultured Gammaproteobacteria bacterium
ACAGAAATTAAAGCTAGATGCATTATTTAAACCTGTTTATTAGCAAGATTTTTTTTAAGATCCAAATAATTTTCAATAATGCCATTATGTACTATGGCGAATCTTTCAGTGCAGCCGGTATGAGGATGGGCGTTTTCCTGGGTTACCGCGCCGTGAGTAGCCCACCTGGTATGTCCTAGGGCAAGAGTCGAAAGAGGCAGGTCTTCTGCCTGAGCATTACCAATCCTACCGATTTCTTTTTTGACGATAATCTTGTTGTCTTTTTCTGATTTAATGGCGATTCCCCAACTATCGTAACCCCGGTATTCTAACTTACGAAGTCCCGCAAGAACTATTTCTCCTGCCTTATCTAGTTCACCGAGGTAGCCAAAAATTCCACACATAACATTAATGTAATGTACAATTAATACGGAACCAGACTACTAATTGTACATGGTACATTGTAAATTGTAAATTAATACTTGACGATACTAACTCTTGTAATTATGATTACATGAAGGAGGAAATATTATATGAAAAAAATTATACTAGGGCTGTCGATCCTTAGCGCGGGTGTTTTATTTTCCGGCTGCTATGATAACACTCAAAGTGTGGTGAATAAAGAACCAGCAGTTGAGGTAACAACTACTACAGCGCCATCAGCAAGTGATAGTATAGCTCCGAAATCTGAAACAAAGATGGAGGAAACAGTGGTTAAAATGACCGCTACTGGCTTTGTACCAAGTAAAGTCACGGTAAAGGTAGGCGGCAGCGTAAAAGTCGTAAATGATGATACGGGCGAACACCGGCCGGCATCGGTTATTCATCCTACCCACCAGGTGTTACCAGGCTTTGACTCTTTAAAAGGAGTTAAAATGGGAGAATCCTATTCCTTTACTTTTGAAAAAGTAGGAAGTTGGATATTCCATGATCACCTAAGTCCGTCAATGTTGGGAAGCGTAGAAGTTTCACAGTAATCTTGGGTTGTAAATCAAAACGGCTAGCAGAGATGTTAGCCGTTTTTGGTTATGAGGCGCCTGCCTGTTAACCTTTCGCTCACCTTCTTTATTAAACTTAACAAAACGAGGAATAAAAGATCTAATCCCATACAGACAATTAAAGCGCGGTTGATAAATTGAATATTTCTTGCACTGGCGGCTAAAATACTTTCGATATTTAATTGAATTCGAAATCCGTAGATAAAGGCGAGAATAATAACTAAAATCATGGGAATAAACCACCAGCCGCGTTTATCCTCCTCGCTGACAAACATGGTGTTAGATACCGAAAAAATAACATAGAGAAAAAGTATATTTACCAGAGTTAGAAATTCTTGACCCAAAAAATTAGAATCAAAAGATGAAAAACGCATAAAAACGATCGAAGTTATGATAAATAAACCGGCAAAAAAAGGAGCGCTACCGATAAGCGTCTCGCGAAAAGGATCGGCCTCCGCTGACTCAACAAAACCCATTTTAACATTACCAGCTTTTATTTCCGTGGGAAAAATATTGATTTTGCCGGTACGGATACCAAGTAGTTCCGCAGTTAAAAGATGCGACAATTCATGAATCAAAATCCCGGGAAGAAACAAAATACTATAAAAAATAATCCCCGGCTTGGCGCTGCCAAAGAGCAAAAGACTAATACCTTGGATTAAAAGGGCAATTTGGGTGCGAAAGTTTGACAGTAGGAAGACTAATAATATAAAAATGATGAGTTCTATCATGGCGATTTAACCTTATCCCCAACTTTAATTTTATATTTATCACTAAATCCCGCATTTACCTCAAGAACTAAATTAACTGGCGTGGTAGGTTGATAAATTGTTAAATGGTTATTGTTTTCTACAGGTATATTTTTAGTAATATCGGCTATTCTGTCTTTATCGAGCCAGATTATATCGAGAGGAAATTTCATGTCCTTCATCCAAAAGGAATAGCGATTGTAAGATGGCATCACAAATAACATTCCTTCTTTCTCTAAAAGTTTATTTTGGCCTCCCAAACCCTTTTGTATTTGACTTTGTGTTTTAGCCAGTTGGGCCTTAATTTCGATACCATTTATCGTTAGTGTCGTTGTTGATGATTTTGTCGACGTTCCAAGCTTAAGAGCAATTACTACCGATACCAGCAATACTAAGAAGAAAAAAATTTTCATCAAAATTTATTATAATCAATGAAAAAGCCAATTGATAGTTTTTTTAAGAAAAGAAATCGTTGTCTGGTGCCAATATCCTGTTTTTTGCGCTGACCAGATGGATTTTTCCTCTTTTAATTTGGGGTTTTGTTCAAAAGGTTCATTGATTTTGGGCTGGCCTTTTATTTTGGTCATTTTTTGAATGGTTTCATAAACCGGAAGCGGTTGATAAGAAGCGGCCGTCCAGGAAAATTTTTTAAATGCGCCTTCTCCGGCTGATAATAAGAATGGTGTTACTGCGACAACTTCATCTTCATTCCATATCATATTATAAGCCTGGTCAAAATATGATGCAACGAGGTTTGGGTTTAAATAAGTACCGTCCCAGCCCGTCTCGGTGATAAAAACTTTTAAGCCCTTCACGCCAAATTCTTTTTGTAAAAAATCCAACTCCCACAGGTAAGACACTATTCCGTTTCGACTAGAATTTAGCGGTGCTGAGCGAAAACCGGGATTGGGGTAGGCATGACTTGTCCAACCATCAATATATTTAAAAATTTCATTATCAGCCTGATACATAAGGCCCAAAAAAGAATATTCGTCCATTAGTACAGCATTATTGGGAGCGGAAGCGTCCAGTCCCGCGGGAAGTATAAAGAAGTCATCGTTTAGTCTTTTTAAGGCCGCGCTCGTTTGTTTAAGTTGATTTGCATAATCGTAAGGATTAATTTGTCCGCCCCATTCTTCTGCCCGGTTGGGTTCGTTATACACAATCACGTAGCGGTTTTTGGTTGGCCACTCCAAGGAATTGAGAAAATTGGCCCAGTCCAAAGGATCAAAAATAGTTGGCTTGGCCCAAGCGCTTCCTTGCGGATAAGTAGCCAGTCTTAAGATGGGAATTAATTTTAGGATTCTCGCCTTATCCATAAAAGCCTGCCATTTTTCTAAATTGTGATCGTCGCTTCGAATGGGAATGGTGATATAGCCCCATTCGCCATTTGCTGAATTTACTAACCGAGCTGCCTCCTCCAGCTCGCTGGGAAAAAGCAGGTGAATGCCGACTTTATTATTAGGAACGCTAATAGGATCATAAATCGCGAGCGCCAAAATAGGCTTAAAGATAACAATAAGCCACAAGAGTAATACTAAATAAAAGGTTTTGTAGTATTTCATGATGAGCCTAATTATACCGTAAGAAGACTATGAGTAGGAGGTTTTGAACTTTTTTCGAAGGATCTCTTCTTCTTTTTTCGCGCGCCAAAAATTTAAGGGAGTCGTTACAAGAAGAGTAAAAAGTAATCCTAATATTGTTCCTTTGCCAAGAGAAATTCCCACGAAAGCCAGGCTCATGCCAATATAGATAGGATGTTTAAAATAGTGGTATATGCCATTTTTTATAAATGCTTTAGCTTTAGGAAATAAAGAGAACGATTTTCCAAGCGTTATAAAACCCAAAAACCATAATAAAAGGCCTATAAAAGTCAGTAATAGGCCAAATAGGGTAATATAAATATTCCCAAAACCGAAATTACCAGGGGCATTTAGAAGGATTAAAAAATTTATCCCAAAAACACTACATATCAAAAAATAGAAAAGTATTTTATTCCTCAGAAACATATAGTCGCCCCTCGATAAACTCAGGCCTTTGTAGCGGGTACGGGAGTCGAACCCGTGATTTTCTGGTTGAAAACCAGACGTCCTAGGCCACTAGACGAACCCGCCATTTCAAGGTCGTATTTTTTTTCTAATCACTTAAAACCAAACGCCAACCACTACTTCTCAAGCTTATTTTTTAGCTCTTTTAATATTTCCCGCGCCACTTCTTGTCCTCCCAAGCCAAATGCCAATCCTCCGGCTAGAGCCATCATGGCGACAAATCCGGTGAATAGTATTCTCACCAAATCAGAAGCCACGCCTAGCTGATTTAAAACCACCAACACGGTAAAAAACAAAATAGCATATCTGGCCACAACGCCAAGGTTATTGGACACGCTAGATCCCAGGCTTTTGGCACCAGTTCGAACGACGTCAAAAGTAAGATTAGCAACGACAACGCCTACCAAGCCGACGATGACTGCCACAAAGACATTGGGTAAGTAAAGAAGCATCTGGTTTAACACATCAGTGACTTTGGAAAGTCCCCAGGCTTCGACGGTTGGGACTAGGAACAAAATTGTCAAAGACCATCTGATCAATTCAGCCAGAATTGTTTCCCAAACTCTGACCTCCGCTTCTTCTTTTACCACCTTAATCGATTCAAGGAATTTACCCACTCTTAAGGCTTTAAGTAAGCCCAAAACAAGTTTTTTAGCCAAACTTGAGACCAACAAACCGACAAATAAAATGATAACGCCAGCTAAAAATCTGGGCACGTATGAACGAACGCTATCCATCGCGCTTAAAAAAGTCAGCCCAAAAATATCGGTAACAGATGTTTGC
>CAYJSC010000075.1:0-4519 GCA_964372475.1 uncultured Gammaproteobacteria bacterium
CTTGAGATAAAAAAACTACAATTTCACCGCTACATTTTGACACGGCTAAATTTCTTGTCTTGCCGTGCCCAAAATATTTTGGTTTTATTCTAAATACCTTAATTCCTAAATTCCTTACTTCCTTAATTCCTTTTATATACTCCAGGCTTCCATCCGTTGACCCCGAATCAACAACTACCAACTCTTTCTCAAAATCACCTCTCTGTCCGTTTAATGCCGGTATTAATTTCGGCAGAAATTTCGCCCCGTTTTTAACAAGTAAAACTATTGATACTTTCATAGTCGAAGCTGACGAAGGTACAAATTTTTCGAGGTGTCGATTTTTTAGCTTTCCAAAGAGCTTTGACACCGCAGAAAAATTTCGTACCAAGTCAGCTTATTATCTCTCTTCTTTGGCAATTATCCCAAAGAAAAATGACGAAAAAATAATTTCAACGCCTAAAACAAAAAGCGTCAAACCAAAAAGCAAAAGCCGCTCATCGGCCAGAACGCCAAAACTGTTTTGCCACCACTCCCATAATACCCTAAGTACTCCAATTCCCCCAACAACCGATGTCGAAAGTCCCAAAATTATGCCTTTTTCTAAAGTCACCCGCGATAGCGTCTCCGTTAAGAATTTGTTTTCTTCTTCCAAAAAATTCATCGCAAAAACTTTGGCAAAAAGACCCAAAAAAACAATTTGAAAACCCAAAAGCAACAAAAACGCCGACGCCATCATCGTGTGAAAATCAAAAATCCTGCCCAAAAACTTTTGTGGTCCAAAAACCAACCCCAACATCCCTAATCCCCCTAAACTCCCTAAAATTAATCCCGGAATTAAAAAAAGATAAGTTGAAGAAAACAACAGCATAAACTTTAAATGCCGCCAGGCGTCGCGAAAGGGAGAAAGTTTTGAAGTGCCGATTCTTTTTTTATAAGTAATGGGGACTTCCGCGATTTTTAGTCCCAATTTTCCCGCCTTATAGATCATTTCTGAAGCAAATTCCATTCCACTCGCTTTAAGCCTGAGCTGGTCGAAGGCTTTTTTACTTATCCCTCTAAAGCCCGAATTAACATCCGAAATATTTTGGTGGAAAAAAAATTTAAAAAGAAAATTAAGTATTGGCGTACCAACGTAGCGATGTAAAAACGGCATCGCGCCCTTTTGGATATTACCTTTTAAGCGAGAGCCTATTACTAAATCAGCGACGGGTGACGGAGCGAGTTTTGTCCGAGTTTTTTGTTTATCAAAATAACTCCTGGCAAAATGAGCTCCGGCAGGACCCGTCGTAGATACTTTTAACAATTTGTCTATTAATTTCGATGCTTCGGAAAAATCATAACTTCCATCCCCATCAGCAAAAATTATATACTCCCCTTTTGCTTTCTCAAACCCTGCCAAAAGCGCCCTCCCGTAACCTTTTCTTGGTTCAAAAACTACTATCGCCCCGGCTTTTTTAGCAACTTCTCTACTTTTATCCGTCGATCCATTATCAACGACGATTATTTCTGTTTTAATTCTTAAATTCTTTAATTCTTTAATTCCTCTCATCACGCACTGCCCAACAGCTTTCTCTTCGTTTAAACAGGGAATAATAATAGAAACTAACATATATTTTTCATTTTACCCCACGAAGTTTTAACGAAGTGGGGCAAGCGGATTTTAACACAAATTACATCTTCTAACTAACCAACTAACGAACTAACCAACTAACTTTTTTTGTCTTGACAAGAAGAAGAAGAACAAGTAACTTCGGATTATGTCAATAGATTCGGCGGCTTCCGCAGAAACTTCAATAGTAACACCAGCAATAAATGTTAGTTATGAAAACATTCACCCTGCTACTTCTTTATTTACAATCGATGGATCCAAACTGGGTCAGGTATTATCCGAGGCTGGTTATCCTCATTCAGTTTTAAAACCATTAGTTATTACTGATAATATACCGATGGCTGCAAGTACAATTGCCAGATATGATATGTATCGAAACAAAATAATAATTAATGAAACTGCATTAATTAGCGATACGAGACGAATATATCGAGATACGTTATACAGTATCGGCGAAACACCACCAGAGGCAATTCTTGAAAAAAAAGATTTGGCCACCAAAGTGTTAAATTCTAAAGTTTTTCGTACATTATTTCCAGTATATTGGCCATATAATATGTTAAAAAACAAATATGTTCCATACTTTCGTGGTAATTCTGATCGATACAGAAAATATTTTAAAGCTGCAACGGACGGAACATTAATGCCAAACAAGCCCCTCAAAGAACAGCGAGATAGGGCAAAAAAACATATATCAAAATTAATGGAGCATTCTATGCAAACCTCTACCGCCTGGATTTTATCTCATGAATATGAACATATAAGAAATAGGGGTAAAAAAAATGCCATTATAGCAGCGCTAGGGGCAGCGCCCTTTATTTTAGGGAGTGCTTTACTAATCGCGGTTGATGAGCGAGTTCAAAAAATACCAGAGGCATTAGTTGTTCCTGCTATAGGCCTTATGTTGTTCGGAACATTATTAGGTGTTGCTAAAGGCAGATCGCTTGACGAACAGGCTTCATATGATGCAGGAGATAAATATTTTGCAAGAGTTATGGATTGTTTTCAACTTAATCATGAGGTTTTTGCTCGCGAAGTTTTAGGAATTACTCCTCCAACTTCGAAAGTTGCGTAATCTGCACCCATGTTCTGAATCACTACCCATTGCTTCAAATCTATCTAATCTCCCAAGGTGAATCCCCACCTCTGGGTATTCTGAATCGGCACCTTCCATTGGTCCGCATACCAACTGTATGCGACCGCACTAAGCTGGTATGATCGTCTTTAACATGACGCCAAAACTCGCACGTGCTAGGTTTCGCGTCACTTAATATTATTGGTTCCCATTGTCACAATTTACTGCTCGAGCAGTTTTTTGTGACAAACAAATCCTCTTTCTTTTTATTCTTTAATATCATATAAGTTACATAAAGAAACCTTAATAATTTATGAAACTCTCTTTTAAACAAATCCTGCTTATTATTTTTCTAATAATTACTCCCCTCGTCACATCTATGCTCCCATTTACCATCCAATCTATCAAGTCTCCTCCCGATCGCGTTTTTATGGGTTTACATCGCTGGTCAGAAGACTACTATGGCTATCTTCATACGATCAATCAGGGCTTAATGGGTCATCTGCAAAACGTCAATAAAATTACCACCGAGCCCCATCCGGCTACTTTTATTCACTCGGAATATGCTTTTTTGGGATTGGTGGGAAGAATTTTTGGCTTAAATTCTGTCATGATTTATCATCTATCGCGACTTATCCTTGGTGCCCTCTTTCTTTTGGTTTCTTTCTATTTTTTCTACTATTTACTTAGCAAAAATAAGCGGCAAACAAAGGAAAAGACGGGTGACAGCGTGAGTGTGTCCCAGCTTAGCGGGGCAACAGGAGCGCTGGCAGGACCCGTCGAATTGGCAACTATAGCTTTTTTCCTCGCCTTCTTCATCGGCGGTTTCCCCAACCTGCAATTTACTAATCACCAACTACCAATCACCATAAACTCGTATCTTTCTTGGTGGGTTGAACTCGACGTCACCCGCCGTTCAACCATCCTTCCCCATTATTTAATGGGTAATATTCTTTTTCTCTTAACTATAATTTTTTTTCTCAAAAGCTTAAAATTTAATACTTTAATACCTTGGAAATACTTTAATACCTTAATTCCTTTATTCCTTACTTCCTTTCTCCTTGCCTTCATTCATCCGATCGACTTTTTAATTCTCATCTCAACCCTTGGCTTATTTTTATTTTTATCATTTATCATTCATCATTCACTTAAAATTTATAATTTAAAATTTAAAATTATTCCCCTATTTACGGTTTGCGTGGGTGGCTTAATCCCCATGCTTTATATCCGCTACTCTTTCACTCTTCCATTCTGGCGTTTTATTCTTGCTCACGGCACGACCACAAAATACAATATTCCTCTGTTTGATTTTGTTATGGCTTTGGGGCCGGTATTTCTCTTAGGAATATTTGGTATTTTTTTGCATTTTGCGGGGAGGTTACTAAATTTTCGAGGAGTCGATCGAGCGAAGCGAGATTTTGACGCCGCAGAAAATTTACGTGACCGACCACAGCAAAATTATTCAAATTTTGTTTTATTAATGTTTTCATGGCTTTTTGTCCAAGCCGCTTTTTTTCTAAAGCTCTATGAAGTTTTTAATTTTGACCGGCTTCGTACCATGCAAGCGCCTTATTACATTCCCCTAGCCTTCTTCGCAGCACTGTTTCTTATCCGTTTTAAACGTATAGTTATTTTAATTATTTTAACCGTTACAATTTTTATTTCTTTTCCGCTTTCCTTTAATTCAATCGAAAACCAAATCTTTGAAGTTTCTGATTTTAAATCCTTCTCCTCTTTTACCTATCCTTCCCAAAAACAATACGAGTCGTGGAAGTTTTTAAGAGACCATACGCCCGAAAACAGCACTATTACCACTCTTTACGAAGCAAGGTTTTTGCTGCCTGCCGTCTCCG
>CAYJSC010000076.1:0-4482 GCA_964372475.1 uncultured Gammaproteobacteria bacterium
TGGCCATCAGTTCCGAAATGAATCTTCCGTTCTCCTCAACTTTTTTTATGTTCAAGGCCCGCTTTTGCAAACTTAAAACGCTGACAAAAGAACCGCCGGCGATGGTAACCAAAATAGAAAAAATGAAAACAGCCACAATCAATTCTATCAAGGTAAAGCCTGCCGATTTTGTTCGTAAGCTTGCCCGCCTAAATTTTCTTTGAAAATTTGGGAGGGCGAGCGAACGACCACAAAATCGAGCACCCAGCACATAATTTATTTTTTTTAGCAAACTTCTTTTTATCTCTTTTCTATTCTTGATTGCATAAGACATATAATCCATAGGGTTAAATTATGTGCTGGGTAAGGTTTTGTAGATAAATTTTGTTCGCGCTTCGCGCTCCAAAATTTAGACAAAGACCTTATCTCCAGTTAAATAATCTTAATTCTGCCTGGATTAATTTCGGGCCGCTTTTTTCATGCCAGGAAATTTCAACTTTGGCAACTTTTTCAATCGTGGCCGGGTTTTGACCGGAATTTTTAACAACTATCTTCCTTTTAAAAATCGTGCCCTGGCCAGATGTATAATTATAAAGGCCGTTAGAATCTTTTTTTAAAAATATATCGGAAAAAGCAATTAAGGACTGGGAATTCCAATCAACTATATAAGTTCCGTTAGCCAGCGAGGCGCCAAAGGCATTTCCCAAATGCCAGTCCCTGTCTCTGATGCCCCGAATTACTTCCAGGCCTTCCTGGGCCAAGTTGGCGGAGATGAGATTATTTTGAATTCTGACGGCGCTATTCAAACTTAAAGTTATGGCAAACATCGCCCCCACTGAAACAAGTGAAATTATACCTAGGGCGACTATTACTTCAATTAAGGTGAAACCTTTATTCATAACTTAAAAATTAAAATTCAAAACGCAAAATTACAAATCAAAACTTAAAACTATTTTTGATTTTTGAGTTGCAGTTTTGACTTTTGAGTTTTGCTTTTTGAGTTTTCATTGTATTACTATCCTTCCGGCCGTATCAATGGTCAGATTCCGGCATTTGGTCAGATCGCTTTCCAAACAAAGTTCAACCATGGTTGAAAAGCCGGCCGACTTGGAATCATTTATGTAAGTGGCGGGGTCAGGCGGTTCAAAAAAAATATCGGAAAAACTATTTTTAAAAATCAGTTTCTGCTCAATTATTTTTATATCCTGATAAACCGAGTCCGTGCCGGATTGGAAATTATGATTAGAAACCGAACAACTTGTTGCGCCGCCAAGTCGGCCGGCATAAATTAAATAATTCCGATTATCAACATAATGAATGCCGTAACCGCAAGGGATCGAGCCGCCAAAGTCAATACTGGCTACGGCAAGATTTTGGGCTCTCCTTATGTCTGTTTCAAAAGCGGCAGCGGCCCGGGTTAAAAAAGCTTGTTCTTGGCCGGTCCGGTAATTCAATAAAATAACGGTGCTCAAAACGCCGATTATAAAAAAAGCCGCCAAAACCTCAACCAAAGTAAACCCTCTGCTCATAATTCGTTTATTCGTAAATTCGCACAAATTCATTATTCGTTGATTACTCAAATCTAACCAAAACTTTATCACCGGGTTTTACTCTAACTTTGTGAATTTGGCTTGATTCAATCTTCTGCCCGTTCAAGTAAAAATTCCAGCTTTTTTCATTAAGGCCGTCCTTGATTATACCGTTTATTTTCAAAATATCGGTCCGGTCGTTTAATATCGCGTAACGGATTTCAAAATCGCCACCCCTTGAAGAAGCAAGAAGGGCGTCTAAAACAGACATTTCAAACATTATTTCGCCCTCAAAAGCCCGGCGTCTATTTCCGTAATCTATTTCCACTCTGGCAACATTAACCGGAACAAAAAGGGGACCGGAATTTTTAGAATCCCTGAATAAATCCCTGAAAAACCCGGTGTAAAAACCAAGGATCACTATTATAATCACGGCCCAAAAGTCGCGGTTTTTGATTAACTTTTCCAATTTACTTTTCTTTACGGGGACCATCCCGTTAGAGACAGGTTGCGATCCGGTCGCAACCGTGCCTTATTATGATTACTGTTATTTCCCGCTTAGAAACTCTGGCCACCGCTTTTATAACATAAACGATTGCTATGTCTCTAACGGGACCATATTTTTAAAATTAAATCTGCGTTTATCAATTCTAACAAATTAAATCTGGATAATAAAAAGAAAATGCCGGCCGCGCTCATCAACGAACCAAGCGGAATTTGGGTCTTTAAATCGGCCTTCTTAAGAACCAATAATATTATAGCAATAATAAAACCGGCAAGAAAGGCCAGATAAAATATGGCGATGGAACTTTCAAGACCGAAAACAAAGCCGAGCAGGGCGGCTAATTTAATGTCGCCAAAACCGATCCATCTGCCCCCTGACGCCAAAAATATGGATAAAAATATCCCGGCAAAAAATAACAAACCGTAGAAACGGGAAATTAGAAATAAAGAGCCAGGGGCGAATAAAATAAAAAGAAAAGAAACTATAAAACCGGATGAAATCAAGCTATCCGGAATGATAAAGTGCTTTAAGTCAATAAAAGCGATTGCGGTTAAAATACCGATTAAAAATAAAGTATAAACCAAGAAAACCGGCTTTTCGCCATAAGCAAAAAAAGAGATTAAAAATAAAAAACCGGTCAAAAGTTCAACTAAAGGATACTGCCAGGAGATTTTTGACTTGCAGTCGTGACAGCGGCCTTTCAAAATCAGAAAACTCAAAACTGGAATATTCTCCTGCCACAAAATTCTTTTTTTGCATTTTGAGCATTTTGAATATCCCAGTATTGATTCTTTTTCGGGTAGCCGAATGATTAAGACATTAAGAAAACTGCCCATAACTAAACCAAAAACAAATAATAAAATAGGCATAATAATTGAGGGGCGTTTTTACGCCCCTCAATTTTAGACATTTCTATTTTGCACCAACATCAAATACGCAGTCAATCACAGAGAGATCATTACTGGGGCAGTTTCCACTACCAGGATCAGTGCCGTTGGTCAAAACACCCATTCGGCCGGTGCTTCTTGCGGTCCAGCCAGTAGTGGTTATATCATCATCGGTTCTTAGAGCTGGACTGCCAGCTTCTAACTCAGCCCAGACTTGAAACTTCAGAGTTTTTGGTGGAGTACCAGTACATGTTGGCGTTGCATATCCGTATTGAGCCGAGTCCAAAGGATCAAGTGTATTTGTCATTCTTCCCACCCCTAAATATCTTTGTAGAGGATCGGACGCATCATACAAGCTGATGCACGGATAAGTTCCGCCGGTATCATCAAAATACTGTTCTACAGCTGTTCTTATCTGGGCAACATCAGCAATTCTTTTAGCGTCTCTTCCTTTTGCTCTGGCGCCCCCAAGCTGAAGCAAAAGCAAAGTAGCCAATACTCCGATAATGGCGATAACCACCAAAAGCTCAACCAAAGTGAAACCTCTCTCTTTGGATAAATTTTTGTACATCATTTAATTTTTATTAACTTATTTATTCTTCGACCTGCCAATCTTGTCTCCGACGCTTCGTCGGAGCTACAAAATTGAGCACCCCTCACTTGGTTTGTCAAAAACGGTCTGACTTTCAATTCTTGATAAAACAATTTCAAACAAACCAAGTGAGGGGTAAAGTTTTGTGGCTAACCCAGCCGTCTAAGCTAATGAATAATTTACCTAAGCATAGACGGCTGGGTTAGACAAATCCTTTATCTTATTATACTAAACAATGGTAAAAGTACGCCAGATACAATTATAAACACCACTGCGCCGAAAAACAATATCACCACCGGTTCAATGGTTGAAGGCAGATTCCTGATGATGGCGTCTGCTTCATTGGAATAAAATCTGGAAATATGTTCAAGAATCAGGTCAAGCTTTCCTGTTTTTTCTCCGACAGCGACCATCTGGCTGATGATCGGCGGGATTACCCCGGGATAGCGGCTGAATACCTCCGAGATCTTGCCTCCCTGCCTGACCTCGTTTTTCGTTTCCAAAAGAATGTTCTGATAAACCTTGTTGCCGACGACGGTTGAAGTTATCTCCAGGGAATCAAGGATCGGCACTCCGGCCTTGACCAAAGTTGAAAGGGTTTCTGAAAACCGGGCCAGATAAATTCCCTGGATCGCTTTTTTTAAAAAAGGCAGTTTAAGCTTCAAATGGTCATATACTTCTCTCCCTTCCGGACTTTTAATATAATTGAAAAGCCAAAAGCCGAGAATCAGAACCAGGCTCAAAATCACATACCAAAATTTAAGAAGAAGATTATTGATAAAAATCAAGGAACGGGTGGCAAGAGGAAGGTCCTCAATGCCGGATTCCTGAACGATTGACAAGATCTGGGGAATTATCGGCGGCAGGTCAAGAGGAGGAAAACCGAAAAACAAAACAATGAAAACGGCGATAACGGCCAAAAGCAAAAAAGCCGGATAGATCAAAGCGCCCAAGGTCTTTGCCCTTATTTCCGCCTGCTTTTCCAGATAA
>CAYJSC010000077.1:0-4394 GCA_964372475.1 uncultured Gammaproteobacteria bacterium
TAAGAGGTCCGGCAGTTAGATAATCTTCTTCTTTTAAGACGCGGTAAAAAAAACTTCTGGCTTGTGGAGCATAATTTTTGATTAGCGGTAAAGAAAAGATGCGTTGACCGCCTTTGGCTAAAATAAAGCCAACGAGTTTTTTAAAATGAAAATGCTTTATACCAGCACTATCAACCAGGATAAGTTTTTCCGTTGGTAGATTTGGATATAACGACAAAGTTTTAATGGCTACCGCGCCGCCAAAAGATTGCCCTAGTAAGGTAAAATTCTTTAATCCTAATTCCGTAATCACTTTGTGCAGGAAATGTGCATAGCCATTAAGATCCTTAATCGTGGTGTTTAATTCGCTTTCTCCAAATCCCGGAAAATCCGTAACCGTTACTTGAAAATAGTGAGAGAGGTTAAATTGTATCTGCGCCCAAGATTTAGTACTATGCATCCACCCGGGTAAAATTAAGAGTTGTTTGCCGCTGCCAAGGGTGGTAAAAAAGACCTTTTTGCCGTTAATCTTAAGCTGCATAGTTCTTAAATTGATTATATCATACGTAAAGCGATATAATTACCTATATGAACGGTAATTTTAAACACCGCCACCACCACATTTCCTTGAAATCTGCTCTTTCGGGAATAAAGCTAGTTATTGAGACTGAATTAAACGCCAAAATTATTATCGCGATGGCGATAATCGTCATTATTTTTGGCGTCTTATTTAATCTTAATGATAGTGAATGGCTAATCATCGCTTTGACGATTAGCATGGTGGCAATAGCAGAAATGATCAATACGAGTATTGAAGCGGTAACTGATCTTGTGACCGAGAAATGGCATCAGGAAGCCAAAACTGCCAAAGACGTGGCAGGAGGAATGGTTTTAGTAGCATGTTTTGCGGCCGCGGTTATCGGCTTGATGGTTTTTTTGCCTAAGGTGATAAGCTTATTTTCATTGTAAAACTTTATGGCCCAACTTCTTGGTTTGCTATTATTATCTTTTTTAATCACCTGCTTACTTCTCGTTCCCTTTATTGATCTTTTATATAAATGGAAATTAAGGCGCCAAAACCAAGAAACAAGAGATGTTTTTGATAAATTAACGCCGATTTTTGACAAATTTCATGGTTGGAAGGTCGGTACGCCTGTAGGCGGAGGTTTGCTGATTATCTTAGTCGTGACAATTTTAACGCTTTGGTCCTATGGGTTGTTTGGTTTTTCTCCCAAAATTTGGGAGATTTTTTTGCTTTTATTTTCTTTCATTTCGTTCGGCGTTTTGGGATTATATGATGATATTCGTAAGACTTTCGGTTATAAGCAAGGTAGTTTTTTTGGACTGCGACTAAGGCACAAATTATTATTTCAAATCATCCTGGCATTAATCATTGGCACTCTTTTTTATACCAAACTTGAGGTAGATTTTATAAATATTCATTGGTTTGGCAGAGTTGATATTGGAATATTATACATCCCGCTCGCGGCCTTTGCTGTAGTTTCCTTTGCGAATGCTTTTAACATTACTGACGGCCTAGATGGCATGTCTTCGGGTTTATTATTAATCTGTTTAACCGCTTTTTGGGTGATTTCTTCGACTCTTTTAGACCCAACCCTAGCGGTTTTTATTGCGATCTGGATTGGCTCAATTTTGTCTTTTTTATATTTTAATATATTTCCAGCTAGAATTTGGTTAGGAGACGTGGGTGCTTTATCATTTGGAGCGACCTTGGCCGTAGTAGGTCTCTTAACAGGTAAAATTCCTGCAGTGATTATTATCGGCGGCGTTTTCGTAGCGGAAGTATTGAGTTCGCTTTTGCAATTATCTTCAAAAAAATTTCTGGGTAAGAAACTTTTTCGCGTGGCTCCCCTCCATCTTTGGTTTCAAGATAAAGGCTGGGAGGAATCAAAGGTGGTTACCCGGTTCTGGTTGGCTGGAATCTTGTTTGCCATTTTTGGCTTATGGCTGGCCGTTATTAAATAGGTCTTCCAAAGTGAAAATTAAAATTCATCATCAATATTTCGATTGGTCTATAGTGTTTTTAACCCTTTTTTTATTGGCGTTTGGTCTTTTAATGGTTTATGACTCTTCTTCTGTTACGGCCTTAACCCAATTTGGGAATAAGTTTTATTATTTGCGTGAGCAAACCAAAGGAGTGACGATTGGTATTTTAGGCATGATTTTTGCCGCTTTTTTTGACTACCGCCGTTATTACAAACTATCCCTGCCGATGTTGGTGGGAAGTCTTGTCTTACTCGTAATGGTTTTTATTCCCCCGTTGGGAATAAAAGCTTTGGGGGCACACCGTTGGATTAATTTTGGTTTATTTATTTTGCAGCCTTCAGAACTAGCCAAACTTGTAACCACAATTTATCTTTCGGCTTGGCTATCACGGAAGGAAAAAAATCGCTTTGCGGCATTTTTAATTTTATTGGCTATGGTAGTCGGTTTAATTATTTTGGAACCAGATCTTGGTACGGCGATCATTATTATTTCTTGCAGTCTTGTAATTTATTTTAGTTCCGGGGCGCCATTAAAGCATCTCGTGGCCCTAATTCCCGTAGTGTTTGGAGGGGTTTTGGCTCTGGCCATTTCGGCGCCGTATCGTTTTGCCCGAATTGCGACCTTTTTAAACTTAAATTCTGATCCGCTTGGCGCTTCCTATCATGTCAGACAGATTCTCATTGGTCTGGGGTCCGGAGGGTTGTGGGGATTGGGGCTTGGTAAATCCCGCCAAAAGTTTTTTTATCTTCCCGAAGCCACCACCGATTCAATTTTTGCTATTATTGCCGAAGAGTTAGGTTTTATCGGTGCGACAGCATTAATATTAGTTTTCGTCATTCTTATTTACCGAGGCTTCATTATTGCCAAAAACGCTCCTGATAGCTTCGGTCGGCTTCTAGCTTTTGGTCTTACCGCTTGGATTGCTATACAAACTATTATTAATCTTTCTTCGATGGTTGCTTTAACACCTTTAACCGGTATTCCCTTACCCTTTATTTCTTACGGCGGCTCGGCGCTAGTGGTAGAACTTTTTGCCATTGGCATACTTTTAAATATTTCTAAACAAAGTGTTGTAAAAAAAAGCTTATGAAAATTGCCATTTCTGGTGGACATTTCACTCCCGCTCTCGCGGTGATGGAGTCTTTGCAAAAAAAAGGCCTACGGCTTTCTGTTTTGTTCCTAGGCCGGAAAAACACTTTCGGTGATGATCGCAGTCTATCGCTAGAATATAAATCACTTGCGGATAACAAAAATATTATCTTTGTCAATATTATTTCCGGTCGTTTACAAAGATTTTTAACATTACAAAATCTCATAGCGCCATTTGCCGTTGTCGCCGGGTTTGTACAAGCTCTTTATTATTTGGTTAAATATAAGCCCGATTTAATTTTGTCTTTTGGCGGGTATTTATCAGTGCCAGTTGTCTTGGCGGGATGGTTACTTGGAATTGCAATTATTAGTCACGAACAAGGATTTTCACCAGGGTTAGCAACTAAAATAAACGCGTTTTTTTCTACTAGAATTTGCGCTTCCTGGGAAGAAAGTCTGAAAAATTTCCCGGCAGCCAAAACGATTCTAACGGGAAACCCTCTGCGAGAGATTATTAGAAAAACCCATCAGGAAAGTAGCCCTTTCCCCTTCCATAGTTTTAGGCTGCCGGTTATTTTTGTTACCGGAGGCAATCAAGGGGCCCATGCTATTAATATGATTATCAAAGAATTATTAGAATTTCTTTTACCTCGCTTTATCGTCATTCACCAGTGCGGAGGGCATTTAGGGTATAACGATGAAATCAACTTAAAAAATTATATCAAGTCGCTGCCGGCAAGTTTGCAAAAAAATTATTTTGTCGTTTCCCATATTGCGAGTGAACATATGGGAATAATTTATGATAAATCTGCCTTGGTCATCGGAAGAAGCGGGATTAATACGGTATCCGAATTAATTTACTTTCAGAAAAAGGCAATTTTAATTCCTTTGCCTTTTGCTCAAGAAAATGAGCAGGAAAAAAACGCCAGATACCTAAAAAATCTAGGCCTGGGTGAAGTTATCAACCAAGATGAATTAACCGTCGACAAATTAAAAAAAACTATAGAATTAATATTAGCTAAAGAAAAGAAAATCGATCAATTGAAAATTACCGCGATTTCCTCGCTTTTTAAAAACGCCGCCGCCAAAATAGCAGAAGAGGTTTTCCAACTCTATGACCAAAAAGGCAGTCATTAAAAAAAAATTATTGCATTTTCTGATCTTATTATTTGTTATCGCCATTATAATATTGAGTGGAATTTTTTTTTGGTTCCTTAAACCTTTAAACTTTAAGCCGTTTAATTTTACTTCCAGAAGACTTTTTAATCCTGCGAGCAACAATAACTCTCTATTTCAATTTATGCTTTTTTCGATAGTTT
>CAYJSC010000078.1:0-4323 GCA_964372475.1 uncultured Gammaproteobacteria bacterium
AAAATCAAAAAGATCTTGAAGATATTCCTAAAAACGTCAAAAAAGATATTAAATTTATTTTTGCCAACCACATCAACGACGTTTTACAGCAAGCCTTAGTAAATACTTCGAAGCTGGTTTTAAAGAAAGAAGCATAAAAATTCTTAGGTAAATTCAGAAATTAGCTTAGAAATTGCTTCAAGGCTATAGTCTTGTTCGACTAAAGTTTTTTCCTTAAGTTGCTCCATCCCATCTTCATAAGTTGCTTTTTCTTCTTCATAAAAGACGCCGATCGGTATTTTCCCAGTTCTTTCCCATTCTAAAGCTTTTTCAAAGGCTTTTATCTTATCATGGAAATCGTAAGTATCGTCCAATTTATAACCATATTGGCGATAAAATTGATAAGTGTTGACATGATTAAAAGTTACGCAGGGTTGCAAAACATCGAGTACGGAAAAGCCTTTATGATTGTAAGCTCGCTTGATTAACTCGGTTAAAGACGGAATATCTCCGGCAAAACCGCGGGCGACAAAACTAGCGCCGGCTGAAAGTGCTAAGGTTAAGGGATTAAGAGGATAATCGATTGAGCCTTCGGGATTGGCTTTGGTCTTAAAACCCTTCGGGCTTGTGGGACTGGTTTGACCCGTCGTTAGGCCATAAACCTGATTGTCGTGAATGATATAAGTGATATCATGGTTGCGGCGGCAAGCATGAATAAAATGATTTCCGCCTTCGCCGAGAGCGTCGCCATCGCCAGAGATGGCAAAAACCGGAAGTTTATGATTGGCCATTTTAATGCCACTGGCAAGAGGTAGTGGTCGACCATGCAAACCTTCAAAGTTATTTGCTTTCATCGTGTCGTACATATTGCCATGACAGCCTATACCATAAACTATGACCAGATCCTTAGGGGCAAGAGACAATTCCACAAAGGCATTTTTTAAGGCTGCCCAAATCCCAAAATCGCCACATCCTGGACACCAGGTCGGTTTTCTACCGCTATTATAGTCGTTGGTTGATAACATATTTATTTCTTTTCTATGACGTTTAAAGCCGACAATATTTCCTCAGGGTAAAATTGTCTACCGTCATATTTTAAAATTTTATCTTTGATTTCAATACCGGTTTTTTCCCGAATAAGACCAACTAATGGTCCTTGGGAATTGGTTTCGACATCGATGACCCTTTTGGCTTTCTGCAAAAGCAGAGTGGTATTTTGTGATGGGAAAGGCGATAGACAAAGAAAATGCAAATAATTTACCTTAAGTTTCACTTTTTGCTCTTTAATGATTTTTAATGCTTCCAAAACTGCCATTTTCGTTGATCCCCAGCCAACCAGGGTAATATCTGCCTTTTCTTCACCGTAAACAATTGGTCCAAATGTTTCAGCTTGAGCTAACTCGTTTTTTTTATTTCTTTTATCAACTATAGCTTTTATTTCCGCAGCAACTTCAGTAGAAAGCCCCGCTTCGTTATGTTCATAAGAGTTAACGGTAAAATGCATACCATGACCCGGGAAAGCACGCGGGGATATACCGTCAGCGGTGATTTTATATCTCTGGTAGCTTTCGTCGGGATTATTAACGATTTTGCCCCGGTCGATGCTGTTGGCATAATTGACCACCGATTTAGGCAGCCCTGTAGGATTATCCAGCTGTTTTTGATTAACGCTAAAAAGGCACTCACAAAAATATTTATCAACCAAAACGATGGCCGGGGTTTGATATTTATCGGCCAAATTAAAAGCCAGTTTGGTCAAAAAGTATGCTTCTTCTATATCTCCCGGTGCCAAAACAAATCTTAAGAATTCGCCGTGTCCGGCTGAAAGAGCATAACGCAAATCTCCTTGCGAAGTCCAAGTCGGCAGTCCGGAAGCAGGTCCTTGTCTTTGTCCCAAAACAACAACGAGAGGAATATCCGTTATGCCAGCCATAGAGAATGCCTCATTCATTAAAGCAAAGCCGCCTCCAGAAGTAGCGGTCATCGCCCTCACGCCTGCATAAGAAGCTCCAATGGCCATATTAATACCGGAGATTTCATCCTCGGGCTGTTTATAAACAATACCCAGTTTTTTTTCATTGCCAGCCGTCAGGGTTATCAGGCCATTGATTGGCGTCATCGGATAAGCGGCAAAAAATTTCATTCCGGCAGACAGTGCTCCTAAACCGATTGACTCATTGCCACTTAGCACCAGTCTGGTTTCTCTAGTATCGTGCGTTACTTTTACCGCTGTTTTTTTTAAGTTGTTTGCCAGATAATCAAAACCGACTTTGGCCATTTTGATGTTTTGGGCCACAACTTGGGCTCCTTTACGAAAAAATTGATCATTAAGAACTTCTTCTAAAACTTTAAAATCAATACCCAGATAAGCCAAGCTCGCTCCTAGCGCCACGGTGTTTCTCATAATAATGTCTCCGCCATTATCCCGGGCTAACTGTAAAAGCGGTACGGGTAGAGCTTCAATATTTTCGTTCAAATCTCCACTTTGGGGTTGGTAGTCACTGGGGTCAAAAATAATGGCGGCGTTTCTGGCCAGCTCGTTTTTATTAAAGTCAATGGTTTGTCTGTTTAAAGCAACCAGGAGATTGATTTTGGTAAGAAGGGAATAAATTTTATCGCTAGTTGCCCGAACGGTAAAATTATTGTGCCCGCCTCTAATTAATGAAGGGTACTCATTGTTGGTAATAATGTTTAAGCCACAGCGCGTGCAAACTTTAGCAAAAGATGTTCCGGTAATCATTATCCCAAAGCCGGCTTCGCCGCCAATTTTCCAAGTAAAATCTAGGTTTTCCATAAGTTATTCGCAACAGGGGTCCTTAAAACCGCATTTTTTACAAATAGCTTCTTTGGAGCCGGCAACTACACCGATTTTTTCTCCGCAACATGGACAAGGCTGGAAATCATCATTTATCAGGCTCCTCGTCCTGCTAAGCAGGACTGGGGATGACCATGTACCGTCTGGTACCTGGTCATTTCGGCCAGACTTGGTTGCCGTTTTCATCTTCAATAATAATTGCGTTAACAGGACACGACTGGCCTGCCGCTAAAATATTTTCCGGCGTATCCCCATTTTCGTCGGTAACGACGGCTTTAGCCTCCTGGTCTAATTGAAAAACTTTGGGAGCAATGGCGACGCATGAGGCCGCCCCAATACAAATATCTCTTAATACTTTTACTTTATATTTTCCCATTTTTTAGTCCTTAAATTTTATAACAATTATAACTATTATAACATTATAACAGTAACACTTATAATTTTTTCAGGGCTTTTTGTAAGACTTCAAAAGAAAGCCACGCGCATTTGAGTCTGGTTGGCGTCAACACAATATTTAATTTTTTTAAAAGATCTTCCTTGGTAATTTTTTTCATTAAAGCCAATTTTTTACCAAGCACCATATCTGTTAAAAGGGAAGCAGAAGCGATACTTATTGCGCAACCGTTTCCGCCAAAGGCGACATCAACCATTTGGTCGTTTTTGATTTCAAGGTCCATGCGGATTTTATCGCCGCAAAAGACGTTTGCTTCTTCGTAGGAAACCGTAGGTTTTTTTAACTTACCAAAATTCCTTGGGTGTTGGTAGAGATCGATAATTTCCTCAAAGTGAATTTTCATATTCATTTGACGCCAAAAACTTTTTTCACTTTTAAAATGACTTTTAGCATGCGATCGATTTCCTCGGTAGTGTTGTAGAGATAGAAACTTGCCCGACAGGACGCCGTTAACTTAAGTCGCAGGTGAAGGGGCATCGTACAATGGTGGCCAGAGCGAATGGCGATGCCGTAGTCGTCAAAAACTTGAGCCACGTCATGAGGATGAATGCCGGCGATATTAAAAGTAACAATGCCTCCTCGATTATTGGCATCAGAGGAACCATAGATTTTCGTACTCTTAATTTCTGACATTTTTTTCAAAGCATAAAGAGTCAGTTTTTTTTCATGCTCTCGGATTTTTTCCAAGCCAATAGAGTTTAAATAAGCAGTAGCCGCGCCCAGAGCAATAACCCCGGCAACCTCAGGTGTTCCGGCTTCGAATTTATAAGGCAGGTCATTATAAATTGTTTTTTCCAAGGAGACTTCTCTAATCATATCGCCGCCAGCTAAAAAAGGCGGCATGTTATCCAAGATTTCTTCTTTAGCATATAAAACACCCGTTCCCATCGGCCCGAGCATTTTATGGCCAGTAAAAGCCAGGAAATCACAATTAATTTTTTGAACGTCAGTAGGCTGATGGGGAACGTATTGAGCTCCGTCGATTAGAACCAAAGAACCGTTTTGATGGGCCAGTTTTATCAATTTTTCCACTGGATTAATTGTACCCAAGGTGTTAGAGACCCAAACTAAAGCC
>CAYJSC010000079.1:0-957 GCA_964372475.1 uncultured Gammaproteobacteria bacterium
ACGATGGCGCTAAAAGACATGGGCTATATTGATTTTGAAGAGCCTTTTAAGCGCTTTTTTGCGCACGGACTTTTGATTTGCGAAGGCGCGAAAATGAGTAAATCAAGAGGTAACATTGTTAACCCAAATATCTATCTGGACAAATATGGTGCAGATACCTTGCGGATGTATATTCTTTTTCTTGGTCCCTATGACGCGGGCGGCGATTTTCGCGACACGGCCATCGCCGGCATGTCTCGTTTTTTAAACCGGGTTTGGACTATGGTCATTGGTCATTGGTCATTGGTCATTGGCGATGACGAAACGAGTAGAAAACTCTTATTAATAATGCATAAAACTATTAAGAAGGTAACAAATGATATCAATTCTTTGCATTTTAACACTGCCATTGCGAGCTTAATGGAATATTACAACGTCTTAATTAAGGTCGGGTCTTTTTCAGGTCGTCCCAAAGCCCTCATTAAGACCCGACCTTCACAGGAGTGGCAGGAAGCCATTAAAACCCTGCTTCTGCTTCTTGCTCCCTTCGCGCCGTTTATCAGCGAGGAATTGTGGGAGAGCCGAGAATTAAAGAATCAAAGAATCAAAGAATCAAAGAATAATTCCTTAATACCTAAATTTCTTAATACCTCGATTCATAACCAACCCTGGCCAACCTATGATGAAAAATTGCTGGTGGAAGAGAAGGTAACGGTTATAGTTCAAATAAACGGTAAAATCAGAGACAAAATAGAGCTGGATAATGACAACGCCAATAATCAGGTTGAAGTAGAGAAGCTGGCTCTGGAATTACCCCGGATTAAAACCTTTTTTTCCCTAAACAACCCTAATCATCCCAAAATCCCTAAAACCATCTTCCTCCCCGGAAAACTGATTAATTTTGTAATAGATTGATTTATTTTGGTTTCCAAGGGATGGTGCCTATTTCTAATTTTTCAACCACTGGCCACGCATCCA
>CAYJSC010000079.1:967-4304 GCA_964372475.1 uncultured Gammaproteobacteria bacterium
ATCATCCCAAAATCCCTAAAACCATCTTCCTCCCCGGAAAATTGATTAATTTTGTGGTCTAAGATGATGGCTGAAGCATTTTCATATAAAAATTTATCTCCTTGGATAATAGCTGAAAATAGCACAATAGATCAGCTCGGACAAAATGGCAGGATTCTGGTAGCAGATCAGGTTGAAAAATGGATTTCAGCTACGTTAACACATGTAAATCCTATCGGTTCATCGGACGAAATGTATTTAAGAAAATGCGCAGAACTAGCTTTAGTTAATGGGGATGAGAGAGCCGAGGAACGTGCTCAAGAGAAAATAGCGCTATTCTTCGTGAAAATGGTTGGGGATATTCCCGGACTAAGAATGACTTTAAAACAAGCGCTAAGAGGAAAAATTTTTACTGATGTATGGTTTAGTCGGAATATGTTAGAAGAAGTAAGAGTTTACAGGAAACGCTTGGAGAGTGGATTAGCGACAGGACGTCCCGATTTATCAGGGTTTTAATTTCCCTCAAAAAACCATCTTCCTCCCCGGAAAACTGATAAATTTTGTAATAGATTGATTTATTTTGGTTTCCAAGGGATGGTGCCTTGTTCAAAAAGTTTCAATGCTGGATGAGAATTTACTCCGAGAACCCTATCTCTAAAACTCTTATCCCCAAAAGCAAAAGCATCCATTAAAGTGCTTACGTGTTCTTGCATTATTACCTTGTTTTTTAAAGTTGTTTGTGTTCTCAAACCGACCCATTCATTTACCCATATCCCAGCCGCTGTATCAGTAAGAGACATATTACTATTTACGCTGCCCTCGTGAATTACGGGCATATAAATGATGATAAAAGTATTTGCGGGTGAGGATAATCTAGCACCCATGGGTAGAGAGGCGGGATTAGTGGTATAAAATGTGCTAGTCATGGCCTCGGGGGCAACAGATCCTTGGTAGATTAGTTTAAAGGGTACCTGTTCGCCGTTACTATAGGTATGAGTTCGTAAGGTAGTATTTGGTGGAATTTTCCAATAAACAACCATGATGTCAACTGGGGTAGAAACGTCAGCGGTATATGCTTCAAGAAATTTGGCCAAAGTAGTTTTACCAGCCTGCATTTTTTCAGTAACTGCCGAGGGCGCATATACGGTTAAAGTTTTATCTCGTAAGGTTACGGTTGTTCTATTACTTTCAAATTTATCGGGATAAAGCAAAGGATAGTTTAGTCGAACCGGCTGTCTTTGATTAAAAAACGCCGGTTCACCATCAGGACCTAAAGTAACTGCCCAAGAATTTCCGTTTCCAGAAGCCGGGGAAACGACAATTCCGGTATCCCAAATTTTTCCTCGATTTTGTATCCAATTAGGATCTAAAGATTTTTCTATAGCGGCTGCTGCAATGTTTTCACGCGTAGCGTTGAGAGGAATTCCTATTAGAGCGGCTAGACGCTTTGATGATTCTGGAGAGGAAGTATTTCCTTCGGTTGCGTTTACCCCTCGTCCTGGAAAATTATCAGCGCAAGCGGTGATTGCCGATAATACAACAGCAGTGGCTATTCCAACTCTTAGCAGAGTTCGAACCGCACGATGATTTAGTAAGCGCGTCAGATTTCTTTCTGGAGCGCACGTAATATTCTTTTCCATACTCATAATTAATTGCCAGATCATACTAAAAACCGTTCCCTTTGTCAACTATAGGTCTTTGAGATTGCAGGTCAATCTCATTCTCCCGGGTTTTTTAAATCCGCACCCGTTTCCCTGACGCCAAATCTAGCACGTGCTCATTCTCGCGTCAGTTTAAAATTGGTTGTTTCGTTAATTTGTTAATTCGTTAATTCTTTAATTCTTCCTTTTCCAAGGCTATTCCGATGTATCATCGGAACGAGGCTATGATAAAAAATTTTTATGTTTCCAAACCTGTTTACTCGTTAATTCCTTAATTCATCATACCAGCATCGTGTTCGAGCATGGAACTGGTATGCGGATTATATTTAAAGCTGATGTAATGCCCTCTATAAGACCAGCCTTCGCCCCGCTTAGCGGGGCTTCGGGCTGGCAAGCCCGACCTTGCAAACCTGTTAATTCTTTAATTCTTAAACTCCTTCTTGCAAAATCTCTAAATTTTTGGTGTAATACTCTCGTTCGTTTCCGATAAACCAACTAACCAACCAACTAACCAACTAACTAACCAACTAACTAACTAACCAACTAACTAACCAATTATCGAACAAACGAACTAACGTTATGTGTGAGCCTGAAAGAGAAGAATCTACTTTTTGGGATTTTACCAAGAATATTTGGCCATTACTTCGGCAATATTGGGTGGCCATGATCTTTTTTACCGTTGGAATCATACTTCTAATCATCCCCTTGATAATTGGCTATTTTAACCGCTCTAACAAGCAATCTGTTGTTATTGAGCACTCTGCAACCGAGTCTGCTAGTATTGGGCAGAATACGATCAAAGTTGATATTGAAGGTGCGGTAGAACATCCGGGAGTATACGAACTTAAAAAGGGCGACAGGACGGAAGATATCGTCAAAAAAGCCGGGGGTTTTAGCCGCGAAGCCGACCATCGTTGGATAATTAAAAACCTAAATCTCGCCGTGAAACTTATCGACGGCGCCAAAATTTATGTGCCTTTCCTTGGCGAATCCTCCTCCTTCGTCCCCCCAAATTCCCTAAATTCCCCAATGAACCCGCCTTCTTTAATCAATCTCAACTCTGTTTCCCAATCCGATCTTGAATCCTTGCCAGGAATCGGCCCTGTCACTGCCGAAAAAATCATCGCCGGCCGGCCTTATGAAAAAATCGAGGACCTTTTAAATAAAAAAATAGTGGGAAAGAGTGTGTTTGAGAAAATTAAAGAAAAAATAAGTGTATTTTAATTTTAATTATAAATTATAAATTTTAAATCAAATTAAAATGAATAAATTAATAAATAACAAATTTGATTTAGAGGAACGTACTACAAGATTTTCAGAAAATATTATTTTGGTTTGCAAAAAGGTATCAAAAACGACCATTTCCAGTAACATAATTGACCAGCTACTTAGGTCTGGTACGAGTATCGGAGCGAATTATTTTGAAGCCAACGGAGCGTCAAGTAAGAAAGATTTCAAAAACAAGATATTCATCTGCAAAAAAGAAGCTAGAGAAACTAAGTATTGGTTAAGACTACTGGCTAGAACAAACAATGAACTAATTGTCGATTGTCGAAAATTATGGAAAGAAGCGCACGAATTAACTCTCATTTTCTCAAAAATTGTTATCAACACGGCCTAATTTATTTATTTGTAATTTGTTATTTAACATTAATTTAAAATTTAAAATTGTGAGATACTTTACTGTGAGCCTAACG
>CAYJSC010000080.1:0-2780 GCA_964372475.1 uncultured Gammaproteobacteria bacterium
GGTCTGGCAGTTTATTTTTTTTCTTGTCTTCTTCTTGCTTATTTATCTTCTCCAGACTAAACCCCGGCTTGCCAGAAACATATTTTGGTAGTTCCTCCTTTGCCGCTCTGGGGGCTTGCATCATTGCGGCTAAATTCTGCCGGATCTCGGCTATTTGGGATTTTTTACTCTGATCATCGCTTTGCTTCATCTGGGAAATCATTTTTTGATGGCGCTTGTCTTGCCACTTCTCCATATCTGGCATTTGCCCATTCGCGGTCTGACCGCTGACTTGCTTTACTCCCGTTTCTAAAATATCAAACGGAGTCTTGACCACCTGACTAGCTGTCTGTTTAATAGTTTGGGAAATTCCTTCAAAAACATCGCCTATGACGTTGTCTGGCATAATACTCCATTAATTCAAGCTTAGAAAATTTAGGCTTGCTTCTTTCTTATGTAATGTTAATTCGACCGGCCACCCAGTCCCTAGCGTTCGGAAAAATTTCCGGCTGTCTAGATGTCCGAAATTGGCATACCATAAAACCGGAATATCCTCTTCCGAAATTCTGGCTAACATTTTTTTAATATCTCTTTTGCTAAAATCCTGGCCGCCTAAATGTTTAAAATTAATAATCGCCGCTTTGACACTCGCATAGGAAGTCATGGTAGAGAGAAAACGGCGAACGTTTTCATCGGATTCTTCGGTTTCTTCAACGGCCAAAATGACATCGCTTAGTTTCGTCAAAAGATTGTAGTCGCTGGCAAAACAATCGTGCATTGTCATTAAATTACCCGCAATCAATACTCCTTGCATTTTTTTCACCTTAGAATTTTAGTTATTAGAAATTAGAAATTAGAAATTTAGTTTATCCCATCCATACTAGTTTTAACTTAACCTCTTCGCTCATCTTGGCGGGATCCCAAGGGGGATCAAACGTCAGATGAACTTTAACTTCTTTTACACCCTTAACGGTTTTTACCGCTTCCGTTACCAATTGATCGAAAACAAAGCTCAAAGGACAACCAGGACTGGTAAGAGTCATTTTAACTTTTACCAAATCCCAAGCGATTTCGACATCATAAATTAAACCGAGATCTACGATATTTACTTGCATTTCGGGATCGATTACCGTTTTAAGTTTGTTTAAAATTTGTAATTTGAGATTTGTCATTTGAAATTTAATACTCTCTTCTTCCTTCCATGGCTTTTCCCAACGTCAATTCATCCGCATATTCCAAATCAGCGCCTACTGGCAATCCGTGGGCAATCCGGCTTATTTTAACATGATGGCTATCTTGCTGTCGAATTGCCTTAGCGATGTACATCGCCGTGGCTTCACCTTCCATCGTCAAGCTCGTTGCCAGAATAATTTCGTTAATACCGCTGTCTTTGGCCCTACTTAGCAGTTCGCTAATGTGGATTTCGTCCGGACCGATATTATTTAAAGGCGAAATCGCGCCGTGTAAAACGTGATATCTGCCTTTATATTTATTAGCCCTTTCCAAAGCGAGAAGGTCCAATGGTTGTTCGACGACACAAATGGTCGCGCCATCTCGACTCCTGTCAACACAAATAGCGCACGGCTCGGTTTCCGAAACGTTGAGACAAATTGAGCACGTGACGGTTTTAAGTTTAAGATTTTTTACCGCTTCGGAAAACTCGTCTAATTCACTTTGCGGAACGTGCAAAAGATAATAGGTTAAACGAGCCGCGCTCTTAGGCCCGATACTCGGCAATTTTTCGAGTGACGTGATTAAGTTCCTAATCGCCCGTGGAAGAAGCATGTTTCAAATTGTCATGCTGAATTTATTTCAGCATCTTTAAATAATTATTATGGATCCTGAAACAAGTTCAGGATGACATAAGGAATTATACGAAATTGAGAAGATTCCTGGCAATGAGGGGGGCGCTAGAGATGATTTCGAGCTTTTCAAAGCGCTTATTTTCTCCGACTTCGATTGAGTTGGTCACGAAAATCTTTTCCACTTTGGAGTTTTGCCAAAAATTTTTGTCCATGTGAGAGAAAACCCCGTGCGTGGCCATTAGATTGACCTGAAAAGCACCTTGGCTAAGGCAACAAGACGCGGCCCTAAGCATCGTTGATCCGGTCGAAATCATGTCGTCATAAATTATCACTTCCTTATTTTTAACGTCCCCGATAAGCTGACAAAGATTTACAGTATCGGTTTGGTCAAGGGAACGGGTTTTTTCTACCACCGCCGAATTTACCTCGAGAACCGAAGCGAGGTTTTCCGCCGCTTTTTGCCGACCCCGATCCGGAGCCACAATGATTAAGTCATCGCCACCAAAATCGTCGCGATGTTCATCAATGTATTTCGAAAAAGTGTCGACAGCAGATAAATGCAGTGTTGGAATTTTAAAATAATTTAAAACTTCTTCCTCATGTAAATCCAAAAGAATTACCTCATTAAAACCGGCCGTTTTAAGAAAATTGGCGACTAATTTGGCGGCAATCGTTTCCCCCTCTCGATGTGCGCAATGCTGCCTGGCATAAGCTAGATATGGAATTACCGCCGTTATTTTTTTTGCCTTTTTTCTCCTTCCGATTTCAGCAAATTGACAAAGTTCCATTAAATTAGAATCGCCCGGTTGGGATAATGATTGTACAACCACCACGTGTTGATCTTTGACGTCGGTTAGGATCCTTACTCTCACTTCACCGTCGGCAAAATGAACGACCTCTGAAGACGCGAGGCTTATTTTTAATTCCTCGGCAATTTTTTCTGCCAGTGGCTGATTGGAACTTCCGGAAAATAAAAGCATATTGCGATTTTAAATT
>CAYJSC010000080.1:2880-4239 GCA_964372475.1 uncultured Gammaproteobacteria bacterium
AAATTATTATTAAGTTTATCCCTTTTTACTATCTTTTTCCAGACCATATAATTTCACCCACTTTTTAAACTGGTTTCCCCGATCGGCGTAGTCTTTGAAAACACCAAAACTCGGTGATGCGTTTGATAATAAACAGATTTTTCCGGCACTAGTATGGCGATAGCTAAACTTGATTGCCTCTCCCATATTGGCGGTAAAAAGATGTTTATACTTTTTTTCGGCTTTGGGATCGATTTTAAGAATTTCCTGCCAAATTTTTTCTCCGGTCGTCGGAAATAAGATTAAATTTTTTACCTTACTATTAATAATTGCTTTAGCCACTGGACTAAAATCGATGCCGCGATCAAACCCCCCGACAATCAATGTTTCTACCTTATCGCCGAGAGCCTCAAGCGCTTTTACGGCTGCCTCCGGAATGGTCGAGAGGGAATCATTATAAAAAATAATTCCTTTATACTTTCCCACTTTTTCCAAACGATGCGCTAGAGGTTGAAAATTAGCCACGGCTTCTTTGACTTGACTTTGGTCAAGATCTAAAATGGCTGCCACAAGGCTCGCTGCTAAAATGTTTAAGCGATTAGCCTCTCCTTCTAGTTTGGTTTTCCAGTTTATTTTTTTAGCCATTTCCTTAGTAAAAGGGGTTTTTCTCGCGAGAGATCCCGAGGCTATCTTTTTTACGGCTTCGTCATCGTCGTTGTAGATTAAAAAATCTCTAGGCGTTTGATACTTGGTGATGTTGGCTTTGGCCTCAATGTAGCTAGTCATATTGGGATAAAAATCAAGATGCTCGGGATAAATATTTAAAATTACCGCAATCCAGGGGCTTTTAGTCAAGGTTGAAAGCTGATGACTCGAAATCTCAAAAACACAAATCGTGTCCGGATCGATTTTATCAAGATAGTCAAGACACGGCACGCCGATGTTTCCCAGCAGCTTAGTTTTTTTAGCGCCGGTTTTAAGCATTCCGTAGATTAAACTCGCTGTCGTGCTTTTTCCTTTGGTTCCGGTCACCCCGATAATCCGGCCAGAAAAGTTATCAAAAAAAATTGCGGTTTGGGTCGTTAGTTTAGTTTGAATTCCGGCTGGCAGGAGTTTATTGGGAATACCGGCGCTTTTGATTATGAGATCAAAATCTCCGGCAATATTTTTTAGCTCACTAAAATCTTTTTGTCCTAAAAATTGTGTTAAATTATGATCTTTCTTAATTAATTTTAGGGCTTTTTTTTACAAATACCAAATGTTTTTCTGGTATAAAATGCTCCTATTCTATTATGTGATTATTTTGTGATTCTATTTTTTCTTCTCTCACATACCCTGAGTTTTGATTTAATATATTGTCAAATTCTTTTTGAAATTTTT
>CAYJSC010000081.1:0-4179 GCA_964372475.1 uncultured Gammaproteobacteria bacterium
AAATCCATTATCTTCTTAGTGTAAGTATCCTTGCTTTGAAGCTTTACCTCCAGTTGATAATCTTTATGCAGCTTGCCGTCAGCGGCAGCGCTAATTAATTGGCTGTATGTTAGTAAATTTAAGGGTTCGTATCCTTCTAGGGAATAAAGATGTTCTATATAGGCCGGTGTTTGTCCAAATTGACCATAGAAGCGCGAGATATCATTTTCTTTTTTAAGAAAATTAATAACTTCGTTTTGTGGATAAAATAAATTTCGATCATCAAAAGGTGTCCATTTTTTGTAAAAACGCAGCATTTCGATCGCGACTAAAAATAAGAGAACTAAAACTAATTGTTTTCTAAATATAGGCTTAAATAACATGACCACAAAAGTAAGCCAGACAAAAAATATTATAAGTGAGGGAAAAATAAGATTTCTAAAGGATACTAGTCGTAAAGAATTGGCCGTACTAGTAGTAAAATAATGGTTTCCAAAAAGGGTAATAAAATATAATATTCCCATTATCGCCGTAGTCACTGCTAGCGTTAGGAAAAAATATTTCTTGGTCCTTTGAAAGGTAGTTATTATTTGTTCAAAGCCAAATCCGGCTAAAACTGCCAAGCAAAAACTTAATAAAACAACGGCTCGCGAGGGATTGCTGTTAGAAAAAATTGGAATCGGCAAGCCGGAAAGCAGCTGTAACAGGGGATTTTGTACCGCCAATAATAAACCAACTATACCTATTAATAGTACGGGCAAAACTTTCCTTTCCACTTTTAAACTAAAAAGAGCAAAAATGGCAAAAACGATGGTTATTACACCAGAGTATCCCGACCATTCAGCATAAGTTCCAAACCAATCATTTCTTGTTACTGGATTGCCAAAAAAATCAGGTGCAAGAAGAGTTGTTAAATAAAAGATAGGCATACCAACCTGATTGGGATTATTTTTAAGAAGAAATCTTCCTGTAACTTGATAAAACTCAAGCGTAGGAAATAATTGCATCGCAACCAGAGGTACAGTAATTACTAACGCAAATAGCATTAGAAGAAACTCTTTTTTGTTATTTCTTGACGCTACTAAAAATTTGCCTATTATGTATAAAAAGGTTGCCAAAAAAACATAAAGCCAGGTTTGGATATGTCCGGAAAAAAAGGAAAAGGCTAAAACGATCGGAATAAAAAAAATAGTTGCTATATTTCGTTGGTTATAAAATCTTTCGATAAGAAATAAGATTAAGGGTAAGGCTAAAAGGGAGTACCCCATTGTTGTATATGAACCCCAAACCGTCAAATAACCACAAAACATGAAGGCTAAACTGGAAAAAAGCGACGCTTTTCTAGACAGTTTCAATTCACGGCAAAAACAAAAGATGAATATTGCGGCTAGGATTGGTTGTAATAATACTAATAAGCTCCAGGCGTCAATTTTGGGTAATAAAAAGAACACAATGTTCAATGGGAAAAAAACCGCTGATTGAAAATTAGCTACCAAAGGGGTTCCGGAAAAAACATATGGATTCCATAGCGGAACCGTACCGCTCCTCCAGAGATCCATCACTAAACTACGCATGGGAAAAATCTCTCCCGGAACATCTGGGATACCATTTTTAACCGGCCCTCCGAAAAGATAGTTATTCCAGGGAGAAATATTATTAGCGATAAAAGACGACGGAAAAGGAATTTTTCCCTGAAAAAAATAAGGAAAGCCGTAAATAAGAACTAGAAATACAAAAAAAAGTAATGGCCAAAATTTCTTAACTAATTTAATCATTATTTCTTTGCATCTCCCATAATTTACTGTAAGTTATAAATGTACTAAAGGCCTGATAACCGCTTTCTATTAAGCCAACCGTTCCCACGGTAAAACCTTTTTGTTTAATATAACAATCCCAAAAAGAAGTCATCATCATTTTAAATATCCTCCACCAAGTAACTTTGGGATGATTCACTCTAAATCTAGCTTTGGCCTCAAAATCAGACCAGGCGATGGTATTGGTCAACATTTCTTCTAGATTATTATGAGTACGGTGAATCAGTACGTTTTTCAGTTGCCCCTTTTCTCCTTCAACCTTGGGCGATTCGTGAACTTCGCCATACCAATTCAATAAATTTTCTTTCTTAAATAAACGCTCTACCTTATCCTGAATTGGCCACTCTTTGCCCAGATAGAAATTTCGTCTGGTGATAAAATATGCGGCAATATTATTCTCGCTCCCCAGAATGACGGAGTGGATTTCTTTTGATAACTCCTCGGTTACTTCTTCGTCGGCATCCACATACAAAACCCAGGTGTTCTTGGCTTTTTCCTTACCAAAATTTCTTAATTTAGAAAAGTTAGTAAACGGTTGTTTGTAAATTTTGTTGGTGTATTTTTTGGCAATCGCAAGGGTTTGATCGGTAGATTCATTATCAATAACGATAATTTCATCGGCAAATTTAACGCTTTTTAAACATATCTCTATTTGCCTTTCTTCATTTTTTGTTAGAACAATCGCACTTATCATAACACCTTATAAATTTCCATATTTTTGTATTCGTATGCTTTTGTGAGAGGATAGAATCTTGGATCAAAATTTGGAACAGATTCTTTATCTAGGTATACGTATGATATATGGTTATTCTTCAAAAAGGCCGTATTCCATCCTCTGTCCTGGCTTTTATAAAATTTATTAACGTTTTGTTCGCGTTCTTTAAAATTTTTATGAGTATTTTCCGCCATTAAACGATCTGAATAATAAAGGCGGCGATTACTTAAGGTACCCAACATTAAACTTTCGGTATAGCGATAAGTGACCGGAACAAGAATAATATCGTCGGGTTTAGTATTCGTACTGAAGAAATTGATAGCTGCTAATGACGATTGTTCTATTCCAACCGCGGAAGGTTTCACAACCATTTCATACCACGTTTTCGCGCTCGTAGGAATGGCGAGGAGGAAAAGAACGCCAATAACTAATATTTTTATCTTAGAAGTTTTCCCAATTAAAATGTTATTAACAAAAATTGCTAACCATAAACTAAAAATAATTAAACTGTAATAAGAAAACTGTACTGTGTTGGCGATGCTGCCGTCTTGTACGAATAATAATGGCACGACTATTCCTACGGTCGCCGATGCTAACAAAAATAGTTCAATTATGGTCATAAGTAATAACTTTTTTATCACTCCCAGCACTACAGCTAAACCTAATACGCGAATACCTAAATTTCCCACCAGATAGATTAAAAATTCCACGACTCTATATCTTAAAATTGCAAAAGTGTTGCCGGCTGCCGCATAGGTGTTTTCCCGCAAAATCCAATCTACGATTTGCACTCTGTCCGGACTTTCCACCATCGAACGCAAAAACCAGCCCGGCAAAAAAACCATAAATGACCCAGCCTCTTTACCGTTAACCGGTATGAATAAAGATAAAGATAAAATCGTCGCCAAAATAGCGTTGACTATTAATAGAGGGTGTCTAGTTTTAATGAAATGCCAGATACCACAAACTATTAGTCCTCCTAATAGCAAAATCCCCGCGTAAACCTTAAAAGAAATAAGAGTGCCGGCAATAATTATTAAGGGTATACTCCATTGCCATTTGGGCACTTCTAAAATTTTGATAATTAAGAATGTGGCTATCAAAAACAGTCCTGCGGACAAAGCAAAAGATGGATTTATGACCATGGAAAAGGGTTGCGATAACCAAAAAGACGATTCATGCCACGTAAATCCCGGATATTTAAGAAAAAGTGGTAAGACATAGGCAAAGCTGCCGGTGAAATAACCAAAAATAACTGCCAGACTTGCACCAAGGGTTGTCTTGGTTAATTTCCGGCCCACAACAAACAAAGATAGTCCATAAAGAAAAGTTAAAAAGAACGGGAAAAGACGAAAGTAAAAATCCAAAGAATTAATAACGTTAAGGCTCAAAAAACCTGCCCCGAAAAGATGTACAAAATAATGATAATTAGTCATAAGCAAGGGCGCAAAACCCGGATGAAGAGGCGGAATTTGCCGCACCAATTCTTCCATCAGTCCCAAATGCCAAAACGAGTCACGGTATTCTGTGAAAGATAATCCACTGTTTTGCAACCAGCCACTTCTAAACATCAAAGAACCAAGAATCATTGTCCCAAAAAGTATTAATAAAAGTGATACAAAATTACCTATATTTTTCGTCATTCTGGTAAATGAGCGCAGCGAATGCATC
>CAYJSC010000082.1:0-4145 GCA_964372475.1 uncultured Gammaproteobacteria bacterium
TCGTAAAAAGCACTGTTGGGCTTATACGCGCAAACCAGATCATACGTCGTGTCGATGATCTCTTTATTAAAGGAAAACTGCGGATATTTATTTTTCAATAAGTAAGATGGAATTTTATTGATATCACTATCTAAACCAATACAAAGCAAGGAATTATTTTTCATCACTAAATTGCTTAACTTTTGTTTAAATGTCGCTTTCATATTATTTAACTCTGGTAATCAGAGCTATACCAATGATAGAAAAAACTATGCCAACAACTTTTGTTATGTTTAAGTTTTCGCTTAATAAAAAAAGGCCTATTATTAATCCAAATATAATTTGCGCTGGTGAAGTGATGGAGATCACTTTGGAAAGATCATCATTTTTTAAGGCAAGATAATTAAAAATTATCCCTAGTACCATTACGATTCCGGCAGCGATAGCAAATAAAATCCCATTTTTACTCGACAATAGTTCTTTCCTGTTGGAATGAGAATTTATTAAAAATAATAAAGTAATCAAAAAACCAAATAAAAGTTCGATCGAGAGAGCAAAATAGATGGGTAATGATCTTAAGGCCTGTTTTCGCAAAAAAAATGTTAGGGCAAATAAAAGAGCACTAGCGATGGCGTAAATTGTAGTGGTCATTAAACGCAAATATTAATTACTATTAGCACTAATAAATTTTGATATTTGGAACCCAAGCATTGGATTCCACATGGCACCAGTTGCTGATTGTACTACATCGGCTCCGGTCTGTCGATAAAGGAGAAAATCCTCTGCATCCATTACTCCACCTATCCCTACAACGGCAAAATGAAACCCATTTTTCTCTTTTATTTTTTTGAGACGCCCTACCATGTTTAATCCGCATTTTTTTATACCTCTACCGCAAACACCGCTTCTTAATCTTCCTTCTCCTGGCAGCGCTTGTTTACCAGAATTATCTACGATGTCCATTTGTATGGTATTTATGGCGCAAATACCAGCAATATGTTTATGGATAGAGTTAATTAATTTTTCCAAGAGAGGTTCTTCTTTTTGGCTGAAGTAGCCAATTTTAACCAAAAGCGGCGTGTTGCCGATTTTATTTTTAATAATTTCGCAAATTTCCTGCGATCTTTGGATGTCGTAACAAACCAACCCTTCTTTTCCCATATTCGGACAAGACAAATTTACCTCTAAAATCAGCGCACCTGTTTCTTTAGCCAGCCAGGCGGCTGTGCCAAAATCGCGCATAAAATCATTTTCTCTAAATCCTGCCTGCTTTGTGCCCATAAAACTCAAAATTAAAAGCTTCCCGCCATTTTGATAGACTAGAGCTTTTTTAACATCATTTTGCCAGACACCAGGGTCTTTTGAGGGAACGCCGAAAGAATTAGTAATCGTCAATTGGGTTATCTTTGGAACGAATTTATTGGCCTTAACTAGCGGCTCGCCAAATTTACTTTCTGTCAAATTACCTTTGAATTTTAAAGGAACAATATTTGGCCATGGATGACAGGGAAAAGAACAACTGCGTACTGTTTTATAAGTAACAATACTAAAACCATGATTAAAAGCAGCTTTTACAAAGTTGGAATTGATAATCGGTCCTGCGGGTATTCCGAAAGGCAGATCGATCTTAAAATTTAGGAATTTGGATTTCGCCGCAACTGAGAATACTTTTTTTGGCTTATGAGAAAAAGCACCAAACGGCCCATGAAGATAATTATCTTCATAAGTTTTAGCTGGATCGTAAAAAGGCTGCCCCACCGTGCCCATATTGTCTTATTTTTTGATCTGACAGGACAGTTTTTCCAAAAGAATCTCGGCAACTTCCACATCGGTTATTAAAGTAGTTCCAGTGTCTACGGCCAATTGCCTGATTCTTTGCCCGTCAGTAAATTCCTTAGAAACGCCGTTTTCTCGGGTAGGTATATTAATAATAATATCAAATAAATTTTCCTTTAGAAGGGATGCCAGATTTGGCTTTTTCTCTTTCTGGCTGATTTTATAAACTAACGTTGACCCAACGCCATTTTGCTGTAAAAAATTATGGGTGTGCTCGGTTGAAAAAAGTAAATATGGCGAGCCTTTTAGTTTTTTAATTACCGGCAGTAATTTGCGCTTGTTTTCTTCCCGACCAATCGTTAATAAAAGTGCTTTTTGGTTAGCCGATTGAACAAGCGTAAAAAGTTGTCCTCTTTTTTTGTTATCCCAATCTCCGGTAAACTCGGCTAAACGGGAGAATAAGGATGAATATCTGATATCTTTATTTCCAAACACAAACTGCATCACCCGATCGTTGCCAATACCATACCCGGCGTGTGGATTAGTTTTACCAGCCATAATCATATCCTCTAAATACCATTTGAAATCTTCATACTCACCACCTCTTTCCGTATGCAATTTGAACATTGTCGAAGTAAGAAGTCTTTCTTTCAATTTGGGGCCGTCGTGTTCGCGAACCGCCGCCCCGGTGCCTTCTCCAGCGTAAGGAAAAATTAAATCTGCTGATAAGACTATTCGTTTATCTTTTTGCGAGACCTTCATGTTAAAAAATTTAATTTCCTTCGGATAGCGCATGATAAAGACAGGAGAAAAAGTAGGCATCATTTTGTTTCCGTTTTTCTTATTTACCAATTCCACAATTTTCTCTTCGTGATCAGCTTTCAGATCATCGCCAAATGAAACCTTGGGGAAGCCGTTTTTTTGCAGAAGTTTAACCGCGTCTTCATAAAGGATGCGCCCAAATGGTTTATTAGCTATAGCTAAGAGATCTTTCGTATTTCGTTTATAATATTTTTCCAAAAGGTTTTGGGTATCTGCCACTACTTGCGTCATCATGCTCTTGATGGCTTTTTCAATATGCTGTAGCAGAAGTTCATACATTTTTTCCTCATCGTAATTTTTCCTGTTCATTCCCTCCGTCGTACAGTCAAACTCTTCTTCGGTTAACCTAAATTGCCGTAAATGTCTTTCGTCTTCAAATTCCTCATCGCGGCCGCTATGGATAACGGTATAAACGCCAGGCAAGGTTTGCAGTGCCTGTTCCAACGACAGTTGACCCGTTTGCGTCATGAACAGCGGTAATCCCAGGCGGTTGCCCATTCTAAAAAGCGTCTCTACATTCTCACAGGCTCCGGTAATCCCAACGATTTGAGGAACATCCACATAGGTTAAGCCTATTTTCTCATAGTGTTGCCTCGCGCCTTTAGTCAGGGCGTTATTGATTTTAATTAAGTGGTTGATATGCTGCCAGCGATCTAACTTAAGCTTCATTTTATCCCTCCTTTTAAAAAAGAGCCTTTATTGGCTCTTTAAATATTAAATAAAAAAAGAAATTTTTCTCGCGATAACAAATATAATTGTTATTAATTTTCATATTTTTGCCCATATCCACCTTCGCTTTGCTTCGGCGGATTTGGGTAAGTAAGCTCGTTATCTCCGGCTTGGCCGGATCAACTCACTAACTTTCCCATAAAAAAACCCAGATTTTTCGGTTCTGGGAAATTATTATGACAAATACTTGTAACCTCAACAAGACGTCTTTAATATATCAAACAGGGTCAATTTAAAAATGACCTCTGGCGGATCTTTTTCCTTGAATTTTCCTAAGGATTTCAAGATCCACTAGGGAGCTTCGAAGCATCGCTTGGGCCGCTCTTAACTCCTCGCCTTGCGGCTTATTCTTTAACGCTTCCTCTGCCGCCTTTTTGGCTTTCTCCACGCTTTCGGCGTTTAGTTCGTCGGCGTGAACGGCTTTGGTTACTAGGATTGTCGTCTTTTCAGGAGTAACTGTGATAAAACCACCGCCAAGCGAAAGATAGAATTCATCACTACCTTTTTTAATTCTGATTTCTCCTTCCTTCCGACTTGTGAAAAATGGCGTGTGGTGGGGCAAAATTCCGACAATACCTTCGCTTGCCGGCGCCGTAACCATATCCACTTCGTCCTCAAAAGCAATTCTGTCGGGAGTAATGATTTCGAGATGAAATGTGGACATAAAAGGAAGTATAAATTTTAAGTTTTAAATTTTAATTCAAATCTAAATTTTAAATATTAAATACTTAATCATTTGATATTGATTTAAAATTTATAATTTATAATTTAAAATTATTTTATATCGTCTATCCCTCCCACCATGTAAAACGCTTGTTCAAACTTGTCGTCGTGTTTAC
>CAYJSC010000083.1:0-4143 GCA_964372475.1 uncultured Gammaproteobacteria bacterium
AAGAATTTTAAGGAGGTCTGCTACGGCATCTAAAGTCTTATCATAATACGAAGGATATTGTTCATATATTCCTCCAAGCTTAGCAATCGCAGGCCCGATAACATCTCTTTGTGCAAGAAAAATAGATACTTCGTCTAGTTTGGGCATAGCATCTTGTGGAAACTCCCTACCATCTTTATCAGTTGCTTTCCCTATTAAACGCAATCCGCCAATCTGAGTAAATCGATAATCATACTGTTTAATATTTTTATATTCAGCTGGTGGATTTAATTGTTTTCTACCCGACTCTAAATGAAACGGTTCATGAGTTAAAACATAGACAAAAACTCCTAAAACAGTACTTTGTGGGTTAAGATATTGTGACTTAGTTGTTTCGCGTTGAAGGTGTTTGTAAGTAAAGTTTATATTTTCCCTATTTATTAAAATTACTTCATCTTCAATATTACCACTTCGCGGATAAACTAAGGCAATAGTATTAATAACCTCATCTTGTGATGGAATATAATTAGGCTGGCCAATACTCTGCTTATTATCCACTATGGCTCTTTTCAAGTCCTCAGTGCCACCAATCTGTGTTTTGGACATAAGAAAGTCTGGTGTCAAACTGCTGCCTGTTGTAGCGCAATATATTCGATATGCGTGGCCCATAAATTGTCGTACTCTCTCTGGTCCATACTTGGTCTCATACTCTGCAAGACTTGTTAGATTTTGGTTACTTTTTATTTCACCAGTAACAAATTGTATTGCTTCCTCTAATGGAATGTCGTTAAAAGATTCAGGTCTTCTAGGCTGGGGGGGGGTGGAATCTGGTGGCCGAGAAACGCATGCCGCCAGAACCGCTCCAGGCACTACTATTGCTCCGAGAATAAGCAGTCTTTCTCTTAGGATACGTCTCGGATTATTAAGTTCTCTGACTGCAGGAAATTCGTGATTAGCCATAAATTATGAGCTTATTATATCATGTACTATAGGACAGTCAAGTTTTGGGAGAAAGAGTAGTCGTTACAGAATGACAAAATTCATGTGTAGCGTGAGCAGTTTAAGTTATTTAATCTCCACAACGGCCGATTTTTTGCTTAAATCCAGGAAAATTGCTAATAAAATTTTTGTATTCCTGGGCAAACACGAGATCTTCATCAGTTAGGTTTTCTTTATTAGTCAAACAATGTTCAAGCACTTTTCTTAACCAATTTTCCGAGACGGTGTCGAATTTTTCACCATTCCCCAACATAATATTATTATCTTTTATGGGTCTCCAGGCGTCATTGCCGTAAACCGCGCCAAAGTAGCAGCCAGTATCTGTGGCGCAATCCACACCGATATTTTCATTTCCGTATGCCGGCGCGCACTGGCCAAAATAATCAAACGCATTTTGATCCCAAACACAGCATTCATAATTGGTGTCAGTCAAAGAAGTACCAGTAATTATGCACGAGCTGTCGTCATTTCGTCCGTGTGTCCGACAACCGTTTTCCTCTTTTATTGTCTGACAGGCTGAAGATTTGTATTCAGAGACAGGCTTAAATGATTTACACCATTTTCCACAACCCGCTTTGTCGGTGTTGGGGAAAGTTGAAGCTTTAGATATTGGGTAAAATCTTGAGGGATTGCCGTTGTTATAAAAGAAGCCAAAATATAAGTCAGCAAGTCCTAAATTGTGAGCAACTTCATGAATGCCAGTATGTTCTGAAAAAGCCAGGTTTAAATCGCGGTCATCGGTAGGATAACTTCCAAGTGCTATGACTTCACCTGCACTGCCTCCGTAGGTCGATTCGCTGACTATTATTTTAATAAAGCGGCTGACATCACTAAGGCCGCAGGCATTTTTAATAAACGTATCAGTATCATTATCATTACAGGCAAATCCGCTTCCCACCGGTCCTCCGGTGTTATGGCAGGATATTGTACTTAATCCGGGAATGGTTAAGTTATAAAAAGCGATTTGGGAATAATAATCTTTAAATGGAGCGACCGTTTTAAAGTCATTTATTATCTGATTTTTATTATCTTCATAAAATGGGGCGGAATCGTTGTTTATAATAAAGACTTTAAAAATTGATTCCGGAGATCCTATTTCCGGCCGGCAACTGGTAGAAAGTACTGGTGTAGGCGATGGAGTAATACTAACTATTCTCCCAAAATTTTGGATTAAAAAATTATAATCAAAAATATTAACTTTGCAGTTGTTATCAATATCAGCAATGTTACCGCAAATAGTACTGCCAAAATTCTGAATCATTAAATTATAGTCAAAAATATCGACCTTTCCGTTTAAATCAATATCTCCTTTAATTGCTTCCAGAACTTCAATATTTAAAACCGAGCTAAAAGCTAAGACGCTGTCAGTAAAATTAAAGGCTGAAACCTTAGACTTTTTAAGGGATAAAGAAGAAAGACCAGGTGTTTTCTTGGCTTTAAATCTAATCTCTGCTACCGGAATATTATTCCCGCTTATTCTATTGTTTGTTCCCGACCCCATGACAATTCTGGCAGTTTGGGTTTGATTATCAATTGTGGCTGGAGTTAAGATATCATGAAAATAGGTGGCGTTTGGAGATATTGATAAGATTTCTATTTTGTTTGGGTCAAAAGAAAGACGAAGATCAACCGCAGTAACCTGATTGGTTCCAGTATTTACCTTTATGGAAGTTGAGTATTCTCTTTGGGGATAGAGAGAAATACGATCTTCGGAAAACGCGAGATTACTTTCTTTTCCATTATCGTATGCCTTTGACCCAATATCAGCATTGTGGGTTAGTGAAACAAAAACGGTTAAGGGGATAGCAAGGGTTACGACTACCAAAGCAAAGTAAAGAGGCAGATTATGCCGCAGGTTTAAGTTTGGCATTTAGTTAAAAATAGCAAGCAGCCAACTAGTTGTCAATATAGAAAGCTAGCTCCTCTTGCGCTGATTTGCAAAATGAGCCTGCGGGGGAATACGTGACGAGAAGTATCCGTTTTATTGGGTTTTTCCGAAATTCTGGACCAGGATGTTGTAGTCAAAAATGTCCATGCTGCAGTTTTCGTCAACGTCAGCGATGTTGCCGCAAGCTGTATTGCTAAATATACCCAAAAAACTCAGGTTTGTTTGAGTATAAATCCATCTAGACTGATCCCACTAAGCGGGATACAGTAAGATGGGTATACCTCTTTCACCGCTTAGTTTTGCCATTTGTCAAATTCTCATCCCGCCCGCTATAGCGGAAACCTTGAGAATATTTTTGCAGAATATTTTTGCCTTGTTAGGGTGGCGCTTGACTTTATTGAGACACGAGTTTCACGTTATCATTCCAGTCATTCCCGCGAAGGCGGGAATCTATAATTAATAGTATATTTTATGGATTCCCGATTAGATCGGGAATGACAGGTAATTATTCCGATGATACATCGGAATAGCCTCAAGTGCGGGATGACAATGGAAATTTTAAAGCGAAACCCGTGTCCTTAAATGGTTGGTATATTTATACAATCAGGAAAAACTGGCTTGTAGTAAAAAACACCAGGGTTGGAAAAACCAACACGTTTATTTAATTAAGCCGGACTTCGGCTGGCAAGCCCGACCTTGTTGGACGCTTTTTGGCAAGAATGACCATATTGTCATTCATGCGCATAAAAACGGGAATTTGGCCGATAAAATTATGGCTGGTAAATTTATAGAAAATATCGCCAATCGTATCGCGGTTGACATAGCGCATCATGTGAAAAAGATAGCGCAGCGACACCCATTTTCCCATTTTTTGGATTTTAATAACTTCAAAACCAGCCTGTTTTAAAAGCTCGGTGATATTTTTTTGATTATAAAAATAAAAATGCTGCGGAGGAGCAAAAAAATGCCAGTTGCGGCCCATAATTTTGGCCCACAGAGATCCAGCATCACCGGTTTGAATAACCAAAAGCCCATCTTTTTTTAAAACTAAGCCGACTTTTTTTAAAACATCAAGCGGTTTTTGCAAGTGCTCAACCAGATCAAACATGGTAATGACGTCAAAAGACGGTAGATGATAGAAGGTAGAAGATGGGTTTTGATGATCGAAGTTAGAAGATAGATTATTGTTTTCTATCTTCGATTTTCTATTTTCAACACCTACCTTCGATTTTCTACCATCTATCGTCAAATTCTGATGGTCCATTAATACCTCATCC
>CAYJSC010000084.1:0-4073 GCA_964372475.1 uncultured Gammaproteobacteria bacterium
TGGGCGAGGGAGAAGGCAAGTCAAAACAAAGCGCGGAGCAGGAAGCAGCCAAGGTCGCTCTTGAATACTATCAGAAGAGTAGATTATAATCGTTATAATTGTTATAATCGTTATAAATAAATTATATGGCCGTTAAAATTCGTTTAGCGCGCTTCGGCAAAAAAAATCAGCCATTTTATCGCATCGTCGCTTGCGACGAAAGCGAAAAGAGAAATGGCAATTTTATTGAAATCCTGGGAACTTACGATCCATTGCCAATAATTTCTGCTGTTTCTTTAAAAAATGAACGCGTCAGTCATTGGTTAAAAAATGGCGCGCAACCAACTGATACAGTCAGAACTCTTTTAAAAAAACGGGGCTTGCTATGAAAAATCTTCTGGAATTTATCGCCAAAAATATTTTGACTTATCCCGATGATGTTAAAATTGAAGAGGTCGACCAAAATAACACCGTGCTTTTAAAAATGAACGTGCACAAAGAGGATATGGGTAAGGTAATTGGGAAAGAGGGAAAAATAATTAAAGCCATAAGAGCTCTTCTTAAAATCCGCGGCCTAATGGAAGGCAAAAAAGTCGAACTGCAACTAATCGAACCCGTCTAAATTATGAAGTTTACCATCCTTTCGATTTTCCCCGAAATGTTTTCTGGCCCATTTAATTATTCCATTCTCAAAAACGCCAGCGCCAAAAAACTTCTTCGTATCAAACTTGTCAATATTCGCGATTTTGCCACAGATAAATATAAAACTGTGGATGATAAACCCTATGGTGGGGGAGCGGGAATGATAATGAAAGTGGATATCCTTGATAAAGCCATTCAAAAAGTCAAAGGGCAAAAGTCAACCTTCGCCCCGAGCTCAGGTCGAGGGAAGGGCAAAAGTAAGGAAAGAGTTATTTTATTCGACCCCAAAGGCAAACTTTTTACGCAGCAAGATGCCGTGAGACTTAGTAAATACGAACATTTAATCCTGGTGTGCGGACATTATGAAGGGGTTGATGACAGAGTAAAAAAACTGGTAGACGAATCTGTTTCCGTAGGAAGTTATATTCTTACCGGTGGTGAGATTCCCGCCATGATCATCGTAGATTCTGTAGCCCGACTAATTCCAGAGGTTATTAAAAAAGAGTCGGCCAGAAGGGAAAGCTTTACTAACTCTCTTTTGGAATACCCACAATACACCAGACCGCCGGAGTATAAAGGAATGAAGATCCCTAAAATACTATTGTCTGGCAATCATGAGAAAATTAATGAGTGGAGAAGTAAACACGAGAAAATAATTCAGAATTAAAGATTTACCTATTGAAAAGATCAATTTTCCCCACCGGAACCGAACCCGCGGGGACGGAAGAACTTGATTCTGGCGAAGAAGAGGACGTATTGTTAACCTGTGGTTGTTCTAGATAGCTATAATACTCATAGGCTTTTATTTGCCGATAAGTTTTTTCTTCATCCTCGCTCAATTTTTCCAAAGGCAAGGAAATAATGCCAAGAGTCGGTGGCAAGGGTTGATAATATATGGAAATTGCTAGTATCAGAGAAATCTGCTCGTTAGCTTTTTGGGCCCCAATTGCGCTTAGATTAATGCCTTCTAACTTCAGAAGTCTTCTGCTTTTAACGGTTTTCGAAATGAAGGAAATAAGATCATCAACCGTGCCTTTTATGGTGACGCGCGCAAAAAGCGGCCTGGTTTCAATTTTCTTTAATTCCTTGGTACCCGCAGCTGATTCCGTCGAAATCGATCCCGGATTGACTTCAATTAAACCTACGGAAACCGAGGCTTCGTTGGCAATTCGCTGAATTCCCAGCATAAAACCTGGAACATCTTTTTCCGCCGGAACCGCAGAAGAAAGAACTTGAAATCTTTCCTTAAGATCGTTTTTGTCTAACGACGAGAGATCGTTGGCCTTTTTAGTTAAAAGCGCAAGCTGTTTGGAACCGTTCTCTAATTCTCTACCGGCATTACTAATGGCTTCCATCTTTGGCTGCAAAAACTGAAAAAACAAAAATAAAATGATGGCCACGATAATAACGGGCATGGCGTAAATTTTATATTTATTGGCAAGTCTTTTGGGCGATATATAAGTCATAAGATTTCAGGTCTTTAAATAAAATGTCAAAGACACCAAATAAGAACCGTCTCTTGAGTATAATAAATTTTTAAGCGTCACTTGGTCGAAATATCTGCCGCCTATTTTAGGATCAAGAAGAGAGTTAATTAAAGATTTTAAAAGATCAGAATTGGCAGCCTTGTAGGAAACTTCGATATATTTTTCGCCACTTATCGATAAACTCGTGTAATTTATTTCTGGAGGCGCAATTTCTTGCAGATATCTAATTACCTGTGCGTAGTCAACTTGCTCTCCAATGATTTTTTTAACTGTGGCTAATTTTAGTTTGTTTCCCCGCTGATAACTTTCCACTTCACTTAGGGATTGAATTAAACTTTCCGTTTCCTTTAGTTTGCGGCTGGTTTCGGCGGCTTTGGCCGTTTGAATTAAAGAATAAAAATAAACCGCCGCGACGATTACTCCAAAGATTAAAAGCACCAGGGGAGATAAAATTGTCACGTAGCGTTTAATTTTTTGCTGCGACGGGGTTTCAATAATCACTTCCTGCAGCAGGTTGATTTCTTTAGCCATCAAGCTCCTTTTTAGCTAGCCCGCAAGCGAGGGCAAAGCTTGGTCCTTTGCTTTGAATATCGGGAAATAATTTACTATCGATTTCAACCTGTTGGTCCCAAGGATCGGCCAATTGTGTTTCGACGCCAACCGCCTCCGTGAGATAGCGAACCATTCCCGGCATGAGGGTAGGCGAACCGGAAAGAATTAATCTTTTAACACTATCATCAGTCCTGGTTGATTCATAAAAGCTTATCCCGCGCTTAATCTCTGTTACTAAAATATCCACGAGGGGTTTTAGAACTTCGGCGAGTTTTCCGTCAAAACTTTCTTTTTCCAAACCATAAGTTTTTTTATATTCTTCCGCCTGGATAAATTCCAAACCAAACTGCGAACCTATGGCTCGGGTTAGGGCGTTTCCACCCGTACCAATGGTTCGGGTAAAAAGCATATAGCCGTCTTTAATAATGATTAAATTGGTTTCCTCAGCACCCATCTCTAGCACTAAACTTGTAGGCGAGGGAACGCCCATGAGCGAAAAACTACGAACCACCGCGATTGTTTCCGGCTCCAGGGAAACCAGATTTAAGTCTGACTTATCAGCTAGCTTCATGTAGCTTTCAATTAATTTCTTGGGCGAGGCGGATAAAAGCACTGACATTTTTTGATTACTGCCTGGTTCTTTGGGTCTACTTAATACTTGCCAATCCATATTGACATCTTCAAGCGCCATGGGAATATATTGTTCGGCTTCCCAGGTAATGGCAGAAGTTAACTCTTCATCAGAAATAGGAGGCATCTCCATGACCCTAGTAAAGATTTTTGATTCCGGAAGAGCAATATTGGCGTTTTTGGTAGAAATTTTGCTGTCTTTTACTAATTTTTTAATGGTTTCGGCAACCGTGGAAATTGAGGCTTCTTCACCTCCGAGAAAACCGCCAACCGGCGTAGGAATAGTTCCTAAGGCGCTAAGCCTTTTGGCCTTACCGGTATTTATAAACTGTACGGCCTTGATCGAAGTAACTCCAATATCAAGACCAAAAAGTGGTTGGGCAGGCATAGAACTTAAATTCTAAATTACAAATGACAAATTTTAAATTAATTTAAGACTTAACCTATTTTAGGGCAAAAGAATTAACTTGACAATAGTTGCGACGGTTAACTATCATACGAACAGGATTGTTTATATGAAAAATGCCGACGCGGTAAAGAAATTCCTAGGGTTATATATTCTTCTCCTATTACTTATTCCCGTAACCGTTTTAATAAGCACCCCCAAAATAAAATTTGGCGAGCTTCGTTCAAAAGCCAGTGTCGAAGAAAATAAGCTCTATTTCTGGCCCGTAGCGGCTGAATTAAAAACAGCTCAATCTTATGATATCGAAGTAAGATTATCAGGAAGTCAAAAGCCAAGCTCTTTGGATTTGGTCTTAACTTTTGATCCCAACATTGTCA
>CAYJSC010000085.1:0-4064 GCA_964372475.1 uncultured Gammaproteobacteria bacterium
CGTTTATTTTATTTTCAATCTGTCATTGCGAGGAGACCCGCGAAGCGGGGCGACGCGGCAATCTATCACAAGAAAGCAGATTGCCACGGCCACTTCGTGGCCTCGCAATGACAATTATAAGGAGTGCCTTTATTCTCGGCTTAATTGCCCTCTTTTTATCTTTTAGTCGTACCGCCTGGATCGCCGGAGCCGTAAGCTTGATAGCGCTTTTACTTTTTCTTGCTAAAAATAAAATAAAAGCCCTAGGAATTTTATCGACGGTATTTTTAGTAGGTTTTATGACTACGGGAAATATCGTTGCCTCTCGCTTACAGACACTAGTTAATGTTGATCAGCAAAGCTTGGTTGTGAGACAACAATTAAACGTTGCCAGTCTAAAAATGATTTCCGATCACCCACTGCTTGGTGTTGGCTTAAATAATTTTTTAATTGCCCTACCCCAATACTATCAACTTAAAAATATCACCCGCTTTTACCAACCGGCCCACAATATTTATTTAATGATGGCAGCAGAGACGGGTTTGGTAGGATTAATAATTTTTATAATTTTCATTGCCATAACAATCCGCCATATAATAAGAACCAAACACTATCTACTTTTATTGCTAATAACAGAGCTTTTATTTTTAGGCCTTTTCGATCATTATTTATATACCCTGCAACAAGGCCAGCTTCTTGCCGCTTTGGTTTTCGGCCTAGCTTGGTCAAAGAAGGCTAAGTATAATTAACGAGTTAACGGGTTTATTAACTACTGCTATGGGATTTAAATTCAAAGTAATTTATAACACCATGATTCAGACCGCCGGAAGACTATTTACCGGCGTAATTACCTATTTAATTACGCTGCTTCTGGTTCGACAGTACGGTCCAATTGGTTTTGGCGAATTTATTAAAATCCTAACTTTTGTTTCCTACTTTTATATCATGGCCGATTTTGGTCTAAATGCGGTAGTTGTTAAACAGTTGGAAGAAAAGGTGGATAACAAATATCTTTTGGGAAATTTGTTGGGACTGAGAATGGCAATTTCTCTGGTTTTAATTTTTGTCGCCGTTTCTCTTTTAGCTTTTTTACCCCAAGGAGTCAATCAGGGCTTTACGCCCGTAGTGAGAATCGGCATCATCATCGGTTCCTTAACGATTTTGACGCAAAGCATTATTACGACGACCAATGCTTATTTTCAAAAAACTCTTCGCTATGACAAGTCGGTTTTGGCCGCGGCTCTTGGCTATCTCTTGTCTTTTCTTTTAGCTTACATTTTTGCTAGTTCGCAAGCGCCGATTTTTTTACTAGCACTCGCTTATGTGTCGGGGGGGGTCCTGACAGTAGCCGTCTCCTTTTGGTTGCTGCCCGAAAAAATCATCCCGCAGTTTGATTTTTTTTATTGGCGGTCGATTTTTGTTAAATCTCTCCCCCTAGGCTTGACCTTGATTTTAAATTTGGTCTATTTTAAAGCCGATTCCTTTATTCTGACGCTTTTGCGTTCGACCGAGGAGGTGGGCGTATACGGTTTGGCTTACAAATTTTTTGAGACCGCTTTGGTCTTCCCCACTTTTTTTATGAACTCCATGTATCCGGTTTTTTTAGCCAAACTTAAAATTAGACGCGAAGATTTTCTGGTAATTTTTAAAAAAAGCGGCGTGGTTCTGGTTTTTTCCTCGCTTCTCATAACCGCGGCTCTTTATGTTTTTGCTCCCCTACTTATTAATTTTACCAGCGGCCCCAAGTCGCTTGATTTTATTGGTGCGACAGGCGCCCTCCGTGTACTTTCCCTAAGTCTGCCCTTTTTCTTCATTTCGAGTTTCCTAATGTGGTTTTTAATCACTCACGATAAACAAAAAATCCTAGTTCCTATTTATACCCTGTCGATGTTTTTAAATGTCGTCTTGAATTTGGTTTTGATTCCCGTCTACGGCTATATGGCCGCGGCCGTAACGACGCTAATGACGGAAGCTTTTGTCACAATACTGCTTTTACTACCCAGCAAAAAACTTTTTGAATTAGAAATTAATCCGCCAGCTGGCGGAAGAAATTTAAAATAGCATATATGTTACTTAAAATTTTTACCGACGGCGGCAGTCGCGGCAATCCCGGAGATGCGGCGGCGGGCTTTATCATTAAAAAAATCGACGCCAAGGGTTGCGAAACCGAACTTTGCCGCGTGGGTAAAACCATCGGCGTGGCGACCAATAACGTGGCCGAATACACCGCCGTTATCGAAGCGCTTAAATGGCTAAAGGACAATTTTCAAAAAGAGCTGCTTAAGGAAAAAGAAAACACGATTGAAGTTAAATTAGACTCGAAATTGGTGGCGTCACAACTGAACGGTGTTTTTAAAATAAAAGATCCGAATTTAAGAGCACTTTTGGTTAACGTTTATAATCTGGTCGGAGAATTGAAGGCGGTTGCTAGTTATACTTATATTCCTAGGGAAGAAAATCAGGACGCGGACTTTGAAGTCAATCGTGCCCTCGATGCCCAAAGGACTTAACGCTTGTTGGTAAAATTTTCCTCAAGCTCCTTGCAAAAAAACCACATTGACGTAAAATTAAGCAAGCTATTATGAACAAAACTGCCCAACAAAAACTCTCTTTAAAGAAAGAAGAATCCCAAAAGCAACCAGTCGCCCTAGTTGCCGGCTGCGCTGGTTTTATTGGTTCCTTCCTCTGCGAGGAATTGTTAAAACTTAACTGCCATGTTGTAGGCGTTGATAACCTAGTAACCGGAGATAAAAACAATCTTGAAGATGTTTTAAATCATCGCCATTTTGAATTTATCAATGACGATATTAACGGTGAAAAATTTTCTTGGTCGGAAAAAATCGACTATATTTTTCACCTCGCCGGAGTAGAGGAGTACACCAACGGCAAAGACGTTACCCTCAATAACCTTTTGGTTAATGCAACAGGCACGAACAAACTATTAGAAATCGCCAAAACCCATGAAGCCAAATTTGAACTGGTTTCCACCCGAGATATAAACCAAGGATCGCTGTCGACGACTTCGCTTTCCCATAACTGTGGTAATTTGGGAAAACAAGCGAAAATTTATTAACACCACGAAGCCAAAAGATACCCCGAAGCGCTAGTTACCGAGTACTACCGCAAATTTCATCTCAATGCCAGAATTGTTCGGATTGCCGATGTTTATGGCCCGCGCCAGAACTTAAATAGCGGCACGCCCCTAGCAAACCTATTTCGGCTAGCCCTGTACCATACGGTAACAGGGCAAGCCCTGTACCATACGGTAACAGGGCAAGCCCCTAATAAGACCTTAACTATTTCCGGCGACGGCCTGAAACTTCTGCGACCGACCTATATTTCTGATTTAACGACGGGATTGCTGCGGTCGATATTTGGTCAAAATACCGATGGTAAAATCTATCACCTGGTGTCTGCAGAAGAAGTAACTCTTATTGGTTTTGCCCACGAGCTGCAAAAACAATTGGGGGAAAATGTCAAAATCTTTTTCGTCAAAGAAGAAGAATTGCCAGTAGCGTCGCTATCCGAAAGATCGATTCTTCCCAAAGGATTGGGATGGAATACCAAAGTTGGTATTGCCGAAGGCATCCAAAAAACCCTGGCTTATTTTTCGACCCGAACGGCCTTAATAAAAGAAGTTCCAAAAGTTTCTGATTCGATTAAGATTACCCAAAAAAGAGTAATAAAAATAGAATTAAACCTAAATCGGTTTTTTCCCAAGGGTAATATTTCGCGCGGCGTCCTACTGGTACTTTTAATTTTAATTTTTGTTTTTTCCCTGCCAGCACTTTCGCTTTTTATTTCGGCCAAGACAAGTGAAAATAACTTTCGAATTCTGACAACGCAAATTAAAAGTCATAACCTGCTCCAAGCGCAAGCGACCACCGCGGAAATTAAAAAAAAATTTACTAACATCCAAAACAAACTGGGTTTTTATGGATGGATTTTTAAACTCTTAGGAAAAGAAGATGCCTTTTGGGAAACCTCGAAATTAATTAAGGTGGGAATCCTCGGAGTTGACGGGGCTAGTCATCTTTTAGTCAGTGCGAAAAATTTTAACGACGCTGGACAAATTATTTTCGCGC
>CAYJSC010000086.1:0-4045 GCA_964372475.1 uncultured Gammaproteobacteria bacterium
TTAAACGGCAACTTTTATGATAATCCGGGAGCCACACATGTAAGTTATGTTTTTGACGATCGTTTCGGTTCCACTATTGAAAAGCCAAAAAGCGCCTTTAAATGGGATGATCGTTTAAAGATTTTGCAAACTTCGCCGAGCGATGCTTCTTCTAAAATCAATTTTTATAAACTGGGAGGAACCTGCAACGCCTCACTTTGGTGGGCCAAAAAAGTTTTAAATCCTGAACCTACTCCGGGAAACCCGGGAGGAACAAACCAGCCAGGCGGAAATACTTCTATTAATAATACTACGACAGTTCCAGCCGCAACGTCTTTGCCGGGCAGAGGCGGATCCCAAACCAATCCCAACGCCCCAGTACCATATTAAAGACAGCATTTCGACCTCGGCGGGCATGAGATTTATAAATAAGGAATTTCGTAACATCAGTAACTCTGTAAAATCAGTAAGCCGCAAACTCAGAAATAGAGTATATATCTTGTTACAAAACCATCAATAAGACCCGACCTTGTTATTACGGTATAGGAGTGGGGGTGGGAGAGAGGTATTCCTTACCACCAAAGACATTGTTTTTGTAATAGTCATAAAGAAGGGGAAAATCTTGTTTAAGCTGTGCTGGATAAAAAACATACATCGATCCAGCGTAGGCAATCATCTCTGATACTCTGTCGGCGGCAAAATAAGCATCGTGCAAAGACCATAATTTATCTTCAGTTGCATCAGTAAAAAGAAAATCCTTCTGATAGATGCGAAACTTTTCCGACCAATTAAAATTGTATTCTTTTAAGATGCTTAAGAATTCTTTATTATTTACGCTTAAATCGTAATACCCGGTGTCTAAAACATGGATTAATTCATGTAAAGTCAATGATTGAATGTAAGTTTCCTCTGTTTTAAAATATTGAGATCTTGGAGGTTTATATTTCTCGTAGTTATAATAAATTGCGAGTCTATTTGGTTCATAGTTCCAATCGGGAAACCAAACGATTCCTTCGGGTCTAAGAAGATTATATTGTGGCAGGCTGTAAAACGGGTGAAAATATCCATCTATTTCAATGCCTTTATGTTTAAAATTATCCGGTAATTTTTGAAACAGATCATCTATCGCTTTTAAATCGCTCATTAGCCAATAACCGAGTTTATTTGAAATATTAATTCCGTACTTTTGGTTTAATTGCTTCCTAAAATCGTCGGCCTCTCTGAACGCACCGATTGATTTTGTGTTGACATACATTCCGGGCATTCGCCGCCAGAGACCTTCCACATATTGATAGGGCAGTCCGTTTTCGGAGTCAAATTTAATCATACCATTAACACCGAGATTTTCCGGGGGTACAAAATCAAAGTGCGCCGGATATTGATAACCGGTTGACAAAATATAGAAATTTTTTATTCCTTCGCACAACGCGGATTTATTTCCAGCCCGGGTATAGCAGCCGAAGAAATCATAAAGACGCAACAATAAATCCTCCCGATAATTCACTATCAATCCGGCGCTCGCAATTAATGAAGCTCGTAATAAAAGACTATTTCTGTTTGTCTTCAATGACTCAAAAACATTTTTTGCCCTTGGCGTTGGAGTTGGCTCTGGAGGCGTGGGGGTGATGACTTTTTGTGGGACTAGTTGCCTACTAGTAGCCGAATTTTCAACCGTAGCCTCATTCCGATGTATCATCGGAATAGCCTCAGAACCGGTAGATTGTAAAATTCCGGCCATAAAAGGCATACCAGCCAAACTTTGTGAAATAGTAGTCAAAATCATATTTAATCCGGTAATGGGCAACATTGAGGTTAATATATGGGATTGGGAGAGAAGGGGAGGAATAAGGTTTTGATATAGCCGCGAGGTTTCAAGTTGGATGGCAAGAGCAGAGAGATTATCTTTCAATCTTGGCAAAATCCCGACGTTAAGCCTCGGTTTAACATCCGATGTTGAAGCAAAATTGGAATTATGTAGTACAATTTGAATTGGTTCCATTGCGCCTATTGCTATAGCCGAGTTTGGATTAAGATGATCATTGGTTGCGTCTACATATTTAAGTTCTGAGAGTCTACTAAGATAGATATTTTCGTCAAGCACATAGGCACCAATAGCGATTTGGTTGTCAAAAGTACCACCAATAAGTCGGGTTAAACGGGGATAAGTTGGTGTATTCAAATCTCGCTTTAGATCTTTGTAAAAAGAGCTTGGAAAATCTGAATCAGACGGACCTACGGCAATTCTAGCCACAAATCCATTCTGTTTAAAAATATTACCGCGTTGTGGCGTATGGGTATGGAAGTCGGTTATAAATTCGTAACCTTGATCCAAATAAAACTTGACTGTATCGTAAAGAAATAAATTTGTTGATATATTATTAACGTCCGTTGGTTTTTTATAGTAGAAAAATACCCTATTTTGCATCGGTGTGCCAAACGGGATGGCAATTTCTCCAACACCATTATGTCCAAAGATTAGAACCATGTGTTCTAGATTGTCATTGGCGGTTAGTTTTATAGTTTTATCAATAGTATTTAAAACTTCTTTTGTTAAAACAATTTTCTTATTGTCTTTGGTTATCTCGAAAGGTGGATGATCGATTGCATTTTGTATTTCAGGATTAATTTCTTGTGACGCATTTGGTTTTTCCTCCGATGTATCATCGGTTTGAGGCTGGGAGGATTTTAACCGAGGAACCTGATAGACAATTGAGTCGTATTCCTCTTGATTGTTCCCAGTCCAGGAAGCAATGCCGGCGGGTTCGCCTTTTTTGTCGAAGATCGCTACAGCAAAGGTAATTGGATAATCTTTATTTCCAATGACTCCAGTTCCCAACTGAAATCCTAAGCGCTCAACACGAGTTTTAATTAAGTTATAGGTATAAGGATTAAAAGTAGTTTTAACTTCCAACTCGTTTGGCGAAGTAACAGACGGATAGAGAAATTGTTTAATTAATAACAAATAATCTTTGTGCAAAAATTTTTTCGAGAATAGTTTGGGAATGTCGTATTTTGGAATCCACCTTAACACGTAGCTATCAGGGTTTTCGCCCTCCGGCGCGTTTTGTAATAATCGACCGATGGTTATTTCCTCATGCGCTTTCTGCAAGTTGCCAAAAACACTGAACCATGGCAATTTATCGTAATCAACGCCCGGGAATAAAAGATTTGTTAAGCGTTTAGTAACTTCCAGGTTATTTCTTAGCCTAAAAGGGTCAACGTTTCTTAAACGACCGGCAATCCCCGGTTCTTCTTGTCCGGTTAATCTTGTTGCTTCGCGCCAAAGAGGAACATCAATGTTTAAATATTTTTTCTGGGCTTCTCTTATTCTTTGCTCGAAACGCTGAAGAGATTGGGTTATTCTCGCATTGTCACCAAAGAGCATTCTTGAAGGATACCAAAGTAAGCTACCAATTATTTGGCTGGGATAGAAGCCAAGTTGTAAGGTTAATGGTTGGGATGTGGTGACGTTCTGTTCAACTTTAGGAATCGAGGAAAGTATTGATTTTTTCCATTCGTTTTCTAGTTCTATTGCTGAAAGACCAAGCGACGTGATCCAGGAAGAAACGTTATGAAATTGACCCGCACTTTTCCAAGCACTTATTAGTTTAATGGGATCCTTGCCTAATTTATTATATAAAATTTCAATCAGTTTGGCACCCAAAGGCATGGCGGGAATATTGTTATAGCTACCATCTAAAATCAATGTTTCATTAGTAAATAGTCCGGTTTTAACCCAAACTCCGACCCCGAGATTGTAATTGTCGTAAGGTGCCATTTTTTGTTCTTCTGGAGTTTTAATATTCCAGGACAACCATGTAGCTATACCTTCGAGCAATAATCGAGATTGAATATTTACTGGTGTTTGTAAAAGAGATTTAGTGATCCAATGAGCAAGCTCATGATCAAGCGCCTGAGCGTTATCTGCTTTTATCCACAATTCGCCGTTACTCGTGTGGAAAGCTAATGCTTCGTCGTAGGCTTCTTTTGTTGGGTCGAGAAAAATAGACAAAGCATCGAGCCCTTCGACATTAGAGGCTAACTTGTTTTTTAATAGTCGCATTCT
>CAYJSC010000087.1:0-3975 GCA_964372475.1 uncultured Gammaproteobacteria bacterium
AAATAGCGGCGCCCAGCGAAAATAAAATTCTTCCCAAACGACAATTTTAACTAAAAGCAAAAATAACAAGTACGGATTACCATTTAAGATAAAGTCGGCCATAATCTGAATTCTTTCCGCAACTACATCGCCGGCTAAAAATAATTTTGACAATTTCCAAGTAACAATAAAAAATCCCGCGGAAAAATTATAACAAAGCATGACAACTAAAATCTTTCTCAAAAATTTCCAATACTGCCAGCCGATCGGCTCCTTTTCCAGCCAGTAGCAAAAGCGATCGTAGACAGCCCTTGCTTGACGCATTTATCATCCTCCCCTCTTTATTCTCAAAGATCATTCATCTGTTCTTTAGATTAAATTAAGGGCTAAAAATAAGCAAGAAAGCGGAAAGTCCAGAAAAAACCACCATCAAAATGATAGTGGTAGGATAAGTTCTTCGTGCCTGTGAGGGACAAGGACAGTTAGTTCTTTTTTTGGTAAGTTGAAAATAGTTGTAAAAATTGTGCCTTGATTGCAGAGCGGGTTTGCGCTCAAGCAAGTTTTAAGATTGAAAATCAATTGGTCGCCACTGGCGCGATTGTCTGCTCCCAAGGCATTGAGGCGGGTTAATCGGTCCTCGCTAAATTTCTGGGTAAAATGGCCCGGCTCTACTTCGGTTAGAAAATTCGGTTGGACAATGTTTTGATATTGAGACAAAGATTTTGACTGAAAATGATTAGTGGCGCAAACATATGGATAATTATTTTGTCTTGGTCCGGTGATGGTCAGTTGGTCAAAAAGATGTTCCACAATCACGGCGCTTGTTTTTTCCATCAGCATTAGATTATTGCTGGCGCCGCGATAAGTGTTCATTAAGATGGCCAGCGCCGATTCAACATCGGCGGCGTTGTTCGCTATTTGATTATACATAAGTCCATTGGGCGTTCCCGGCCGGTTGGCTGATTTTCTAGTGGCGCTGGTGAAAGAAGTAAGGGCCACTCCCCAGCGGTTGACGGCGCGTAAAACACCGATATGCCCGGGAAAACCGATTGAAGTAAAATTTGGCTTGTGAATGATGGAGGCGTTTTCTCTCATCGTTTCCAAAAAAATAGAATAGTCTAAATTGGCGGCGCCTACGAAACTGCCGCTGGCGCTATCTTTAATGGCGATGCCGGAACAAAGTCCCAGATTAATCATGTCATCTAAAACGTTAAGCAAGCGAATGAAGCGATAACTGATTTGGGCGGCATGAGCGATACCGCGCATTTCTTCCCTAAAACAATCAGCGATATAGGGCTCAAATCTTTTTCCCAACCAGAGCAGGTAGCGCATGGAAAACGGGGCGAGAAATTTCCCCCAAAATTTTATTTTTATACGGGCGGATCTTTTACCATAATCCTTAAAAAAGATGTAAAAGTCTTGAATCTGTTTACGAAAGACGGCGCCTTCCGCCCGTCCCAGTTCGTAGTAATTTCTATTAAAATTACTACCGGAAAAATCGTAGATTTTCATGCCATCTCCTTCTCAAAAAGCTAGAAATAAGATAACATAAGGTGAGTTATTAAGGAAGCGCGCCAGTTTGCCCGCTTCAAGGTTTATGGAGGAGTGCCCGAGAGGTTTAAGGGGATGGTCTTGAAAACCATTAATGGAGAAATCCATTCGTGAGTTCGAATCTCACCTCCTCCGCCGAGTCAAACTCGGCTTCGCCGAGTCAAACTCGGCTTCGCCAGAAGCTGAGTTGACGAGGCGAGCCAAGTCTGACTTGGCCGCTTCTATAAATTTATATTTCTTGATGCGGCAACGTCAGACGTTGCCTGTAGTTTAGATAAAAATAGAACAGCCCAATTTATAAGGGCTGTTTTTGGTGGGGGAGCAGGACGATAGAACTTCTTTCAGAAAACAATAGTGACCTGTCCTGAGCAAAGTCGAAGGAACTTGTCCTGAGCGGAGTCGAAGGAAACCGGAAAGTTTGATATCGATGGGAATGTTCTGGCGCGGTGGCCCCGCAACCACGCAAAATATTTGGTTTGTATAAAGTAAAAAGCCGAGAAACACTCCAATGTGTTTCTCGGCTTGATCAACAACTCTGCCACACTCTCTATCCAATACCAACAAAGCGATCGTTTTTGTCTTGGACGTCCTTGCGCCTTTTTATTACTTCCCCGTCTTGTGGTGTGGCACACCCCTCACAAAAAGATCCAACTACGTGCAGTCTGTGGTTGTAGGGAAAGGAGTAGTAGATTTTCCTAGGGCGTTTGGCATTGAAGTCATTGCCACATCGATGACAAAATCTTGGCAAATGCCAATATCTCACATAGTTAGCGAAAAACAAGCCAACTACCCAGAGACTTCCCCAAAAACTGGGATCATCAGTCAAAAAAATCACTGGCACTGATCCCCAAAGCAACACCCACCACAACAGCATCGTTCTTTTGTGAATTTGGGCTTTAGACTGCCTCCACCAATCCATGGTGAAGATGATGGGCCTTCTAACGAAGAAGGGGGTGTCCTTGGTCGTTAATTGCCATTCTCTCTTGAACACACTCCACGCCGCAGGGATAGCTTCTCTGAAAACTCTGACCCATTGCGCCCTTGTCATTTCTGTCTCCCTTTCGTTTCGTTGTAGTACGTTTCTGTTGTCAAAGAGCCAACCTCTTGACTTCCATTTTATCCTAAAGTACCATTTAGAGTAAGTCAACAAAATGTATAAAAAGTGCCACTCTTTAAACTAATAGTTTATTATAACCATGGGACGAAAAAATTTAAGTCAGTATATAATACAATCCCTGTCATCCCAACAATTTCTTGAAGTTTCCGACTTGCTCAAGAAAATTACAGAAGCAAGTGGCAAAGATTATTCAATCCAAGGACTGTATAAAGAATTAAAAAAACTTCAGGAAGAAGGAGTGTTGTTTAAGTTGGGTAACCAATATAGTTTACGACTTCCATGGGTGCTTGATTTTATATCATTAGCAGACAGCATTTCAGCTACCTACATTGAAAGGCCACAACTCCCTCTTATTTTGCCGGAGATTAATAAAAAGGAAATTTGGCATTTTACAGATCTGTTAAAGATGAATGATTTTTGGTCACACGTGATTTTAGCCTTACTCCAACAATCAAAGAATAAAATATTATTGGGGTGGAACCCACATCCATGGTTTCATTTAGTGCAAACTAAACAGGAAGAACAATATATAAAATCTCTTAAATTAGCTAATTCAAAATTATACCTCATTGTCGGTGGCGACTCCTTTTTGGACAGATGGACTGAGAAATTTTGGGATAAGAAAATGATGGAATATTCCTTCGGGAAAAGCGATTTTCATAATGAACGCTCAACTTACTTTAATGTGGTTGATGATTATGTTCTGACAGTAAAACTTGATCCTAAAATTTCTCAATCTATTGATGATATATATAAAAATACAAAATCCCTAAACGACCTTGACTTACAGTCTATTTTTTCAATCTTTCATCAAAAAACAAAATCAAGTGTATGGCTTGAAAAAAATCCAGAAAGGGCGCGGAAAATTGGAATTAAATTTAAAAAGTTTTGGGGAATAGATTTTTCTAAATAAAATCTAAAAATGAACGAAGTAAAAAATCTTTTTATTCTAGCGGGAACACAACGTAATCCCCCTTTAACCTATCTTCCGTCCCGCCCGACTTGTCCGCCGAAGCGAAGCGCCGCCCATCGGGGCGAGCCTCGCCACAGGCGGGAGGCGAACCAAAACTCTTTGACATTTCCAACGTGGTGCCCGGGGAGGGAGTCGAACCCACACGCCTTGCGGCGGAGGATCTTAAGTCCTCTGCGTCTGCCATTTCGCCACCCGGGCACACTCGGAAGACAGATGAATTAGATTGATCAGCAGACGGAATGAAACTTTTCCGACTTTTCTGATTTATCCGACCAATCTGTCCTCTGATTTTGAGGCGCCGGTCGGAATCGAACCGACGTATAGCTCTTTTGCAGAGAGCTGCCTTACCATTTGG
>CAYJSC010000088.1:0-3962 GCA_964372475.1 uncultured Gammaproteobacteria bacterium
ACTATACACTAATCTATTTACTAATTACCAACTACCAACCACTATTCTAATATTCTAATCACTATTATTCTAATCACTATTAACCAACCACCAACAACTCTTTCTGATCCATTCTGATAGTCTTTACTTAAGAGTTTTCACGCCATAAAATGGCTTGGCCATGCAACAACATCCTGTCCCGCAAAATGTCGTCAGTTTTCAGTTTAAATTAATCGGCGACATGACCGTTAGACAATTTGTCTACCTCGCCGGAGGCACGCTTCTGGCGTATTTTATTTCCCGTTCGATTTCTAATGATTTCATTAAATGGCCTTTGGTTATAGGAACTTTTGGCGCTGGGTTTGCTTTTGCTTTTATGCCCATTGAGGATCGGCCGCTGGACCGCTGGGTAGCCAATTTTTTGAAAGCGGTTTATGCGCCAACGATGTTTTTATGGCGAAAAACCAGTGATATTCCGGAAGTTTTACAACCCGCTGTTTCGGCAATCCCCCATTCTACCAGCACCATTTTAAGAGGCGGCGTTGATAAACAAACCATGGAAGAATACGTCCAGTCACTGCCAGAAAAAACCCTCTCCGGCGAAGACGCGAAAGAAGAACTTATCATCAAGGGAATTATCAAAAACCTCAAAGCCGAATACGGCGGCAAAATTAAAGGCGAAGAAACGATCGCCGGAGACAGCGTAGTTATGGCTTCGGTGTCGCCGATTACACCAACAGTAAACCAACCAGCTCCCGTAGATTTGTCTCCGCTTGCTCCTTCACCCGTTAATACTACCGGTATTAAAATTCCCTTGCCTGAACAATCCGCCCCCGCGCCACCGCCCCCAGAACCGCCAGCGGTTGACTCGAAATTTGGCAGTCAGACGATTGTTAGCCAACCTGTACCCAAAAAGGAAGAGACCATCGATGCTAAAGACACCAAGGGCTTAGAAAAAAAGATCGCCAGTCTGCAAAACGATATCCAAAATTTAAACGAGGCTAAAGATAAAAATACTGATAAAAACGCTCAAAAACTGGAAGATTATTTAAAAACGCTTCAGGGTCAATTGGCTGGCGCGCTTTCGGAAAAACAAACGCTCTCAGATGAGTTAACCAAAGCCAAAAAGCAGGCAGAGACCAAAAAACAAGCAGAGGTTCTCGTGGCTACCGAAACGATGCCGGTGGAGAAAAAAACTTCGACGACCGTCAAATTTGTTCCTTCCCAAATGTCAGCTCAGGTTGGCGTCCAGCAGCCTACGATACCCAATATCGTTTCCGGAATTGTTAAAGACCAAACCGGCGATTTTATTCCCAATATTTTAATCGAGATTAAAGACAAAAACGACAAAACCGAGCGGGCCCTAAAAACCAACCGCCTGGGGCAATTTTCCATCGCGACTCCACTTGATAATGGCGTCTATACAATCCATTTTGAAGATTCCAGAAGCCTTCATCAGTTTGATATAATCGAAGTAACGCTAACAGGCAATATTTTCCCGGCGATGGAAGTTCGGGCCAAAAGCCAGAAGGATGCAGAAAGAGAAAAATTAAGAGAAGCATTGTTTGGAAAACAGAATTAGTCATTGGTTATTAGTCTTAAGTGATTAGACTAAAGACCAACGACCAAACACTAATAACTAAAAATATATGATTCCTGCCCAAATAGCGGTTAAATCATCAACCCAGGATTTTATTGAGATTGAAGACATTCAAGACGATTTGGTCGTGTTAAAAGACGGTTCGTGCTGTCTCGTGATTAAAGTCAACGCCGTCAATTTCGGCTTATTGTCTGAACCCGAACAAGAGGCTTTAATTTATTCCTACGCCGGGCTTTTAAATTCCCTTTCCTTTTCCATTCAACTTACCATCAGAAGCAAACGCAAAGACATCACGGCCTATTTAAATCTCCTAAAAGACGCCGAGGAAAAACAGCTCTACGGCCCCCTGAAGGAACAGATTAAAAAATACCGCCAGTTTGTCGAAACCACCGTCCGCGTCAATAATGTTTTGGATAAAAAATTCTTTATTGTTATTCCTTATTCACTTTTAGAAATGGGTGCCGTCAGCGCCGTGGGTTTATTTAAAAAGAAAAAAGGTCTGCCTTATCCTAAATCGTATATTTTGGAACGCGCCAAAACCACGCTCTATCCTAAGCGCGACCATCTGTTTCGCCAGCTCAATCGCTTAGGCCTTAAGGCTCATCAGCTGACTACTCCCGAGTTAATTCAGCTTTTTTATGATATTTATAATCCCGGATCGCAGGGCATGGAAAATATCGGCGCTGTTTCGCCCAGTTTGACCACGCCGATTATTGAGGGTAACGAAGACGTCAAGCAAGCTTTGGAACGAGCAACAAAGGCACAAGTTTCGATACCTCAGATCAACAATAATCAATTTGAAACCGTTAAACTTGCTGACGATAAACCAATTTCTAATTCCCAATTACCAAAAACCAATCTAAACACCAACGACCAAAAACCAATGACCAATGACGAACCATTATTACCCATCCCAAGCGATATTTTACTCGAGGAGAAAAAATAATATGCCGTTTGCCATGCCCAAAATCACCAACCCTTTTCGCGTTATTAAAAAACCGACCGACACCTCTGGCAAAGAAATACCACCGGAGAAAGTAAGTCCGGAAGAGGTATCCCAACTTGTCGGACGCGGAATAACGTCTATTAAAGATATCATCGCGCCTTCGGCCATCGAGATTGATTTTGATTATGTAAAAATCGGCAATATCTATTTTCGCACGCTTTTCGTCTCCGGCTACCCCCGTTTTGTCAACGCCAACTGGCTTTATCCGTTGATTTCTTTTGACCATTCGCTCGAGATAGCCATGTTTGTCTATCCCCGCGACTCCAAGGAAATTCTCGATAATTTAAAAAGAAAAATCGGCGAGATGGAAGCGACGATTCAATCCGATACCAAGCGCGGCCGCGTCATTGATCCGGCGGTCCAGGTCGCCTTGGATGATGCTTTGGGCCTGCAGCAGCAACTGGCTAAGGGTTCCGAGCGTTTCTTTCAGCTTGGTCTCTATGTGACAATTCCGGCGGATTCGATTGAAGAACTAGAACAGGTAACCAAGCAAGTTAAGTCTACTCTCGGAGCGCTTTTAATCGTTGGTAAAAACGCCACCCTCCAGATGGACGAGGCGTTTAAAACCACTATACCTATATGTACTGATAAGCTGATGGTGACGCGCAATATGGATACGACTTCCCTGGCAACGACGTTCCCGTTTACCTCTTCGGAGTTGACTGCCAATGAGGGTATTTTATACGGCATTAATGAGCACAACGACAGTTTAATTATTTTTGATCGCTTCACTTTAGAGAATGCGAACTCGGTTGTTCTGGGTAAAAGCGGTGGAGGAAAAAGCCTGGAGAAAAATACTATAGTCCTTATTAAGGACACTAACGGAGCTGTTAAATTAGATACTATCGGTCATATAGTAGAGGAAAAAATGGCTTGTAAGCAGGGTGTGGTATCGATTGCTAAGGGAATCGAGGGTGTAATAAATCCAGAACTAGAAGTTTTTACTTTTGATAACAACCTCAAGGGTCAATGGGCAAAAGTAACTGTTGCTGCCAGAAAAACTTTTTCTAAGAGAAATCGTCTTTATAAAATCACTACTGCGAGTGGGCGGGAAATTACTATTACGGCCGATCATAATCTGATTGTTTTAAGAAACGGAAAGGTAAGAGCGATGCGCAGTGAGGCCATAAAGATCGGTGAAAGAATCCCTCTGGCAAGAAGTCTTCCCGAGCCGGAAAAGTGGTCCACAGAGCTTAAACCAGGGCTTATTTTAAACGACTGGCCCGATAATCTTTCTCAACAAATTCCTCTTAATAGAAATGTTCTTCAACTTTTGGGGCTTATTACTAGTGAGGGATTAATTCGGGATAAACTGCTAAGAGTCTTCAATACGGATCGAGTAGTTCTACAAATTATCCAGGATGGAGCAATAGCCGT
>CAYJSC010000089.1:0-3961 GCA_964372475.1 uncultured Gammaproteobacteria bacterium
AATACTTTTTCTTTTTCTTTTTGCAGCTCTTCTTTTTTCGTAGCCATCTCCCTCGCTAGCGCCAACCCTTCCTCAATCTTTTTCTTCCTCTCATCAAGCATTTTTAGAATGGGTTTGTATAAAAATTTGGTCAGCACGACAACGAGAATCGTGAAGTTAAAAACTTGCGTTAAAAGCAGAATCGGTTCAATACCAAGTTTTTCCATAATTATCTTTCTGTCATCCTGAACTTGTTTCAGGATCTAGATGCCGAAATAAATTCGGCATGACACACATAGACATCATGTAAATTTCAATATTAAGGCTATAACCAGGGCATAAATAGCGACCGCTTCGCAAAAAGCGATGGCTAAAATCATGTTGGTCCTGATTTTTCCTTCAGCATCGGGATTTCTCCCGATAGCCTCAATCGACCTACCGGCGACTAAACCGATACCAATCCCTGGTCCGATGGCACCAAGTCCCATTGCTAAACCAACCGCGACCATTTTTAATCCTTCCTCCATATTTTTCCCTCCTAAAATTATTAATTAACTAATGATTTTATCGAGTCAAACTCGATTTTATAACGCTTTTTGTCTAAATTGCAATTGCCTTAATAATGACCGCTAGCCGTCGCCGCGCTAAGAAAAGCCGCCGTGAGCATTGAAAAGACCAATGCTTGGATAAAACCGACAAAAACTTCTAGTCCCAAAAAAGGAATCGGGGCAATCACGGGCATCAAAAAAGCAATTACTGCTAAAAGTACCTCTCCGGCAAAGATATTACCAAAAAGTCGAAACGCAAAGGAAATAATTTTGGAAAACTCGCTGACAATATCGAGAATGCCGACAAAAAAATAAATGGGGCTTTTTAGGTTTAAAAAACGCTTAAAATAGGTAAGTCCCAAAGTTTTAATCCCAAAAAATTGGATCGTTAAAACCGAAATAAGCGCGAGAGCGAAAGTCGTGTTTAAATCCGCATTGGCGGATCTAAAAATAGGCGTAAAAACTTCTTTACCTCCTTCTATCATTTTAAAACCGATGGTGCCAAACCCGGGAAGCAAACCGATCCAATTGGTAAAAATAATAAAGATAAAAAGGGTGCCAACCAGGGGATAATAAAGCTTGGTCCTCTCACCCGTAACCGATTCAAATAAATTGTATAAGCCGCCGACTAAGCCTTCCATCACAACCTGGAAACGACTAGGAACCAGAGCCAGGCGACTTCTAGTTACAAAAACCAGAATAAAGAGCATTCCCATAACAACCCAGGTGGTAAAAAGCGAGTTGGTGATAGAAAAACCACCAATCTCGGCGATCTTTTCAGCTGTTAGTGAAATCTGCAACATGTGTTAGTCTTGATTCTCTTTTAAATATTTATAAATACTGCCGATACCTAGAATTATCCCGCAAAATAGTAGCGACAGCGTCAGTTTAGGCGATGAACCGATTAACCTATCTAAATAGCTACCGATTACCGCCCCTACCACCATTGGCCCTGAAATCCCAAAACCTAATTCAAAAGAAGCGCTAAGAAGCGAAAGAAATTTAGTTTTTTCGTTCTTAGCTTTATTACGTTTTTCAATATTTACCTTCATTTTATTTTCTTTTGCAGCTTTCGTCAAGAGATCAGGCAATTTTCCAAAGGGTGTTAATTTCTTTTTTAAGACTCTCGCTAAGCGAGATACCAAAGGGAACATTTATCTTTTTATCGCCGCTGGTATTAGAAAATACTAAAATCACAAAGTCGCCGCCGGGGTTATTTTTTAAAAGCGAGTTAAGTTTTTCCAAATCATGAGATGTCGCGGATTTGGGAATAAGGATCTCAAAATCATTTTTTATGGGAGATTTGAAATCTTTTGAAGAATAGCTGGTTTCAATCTGGTTTAAGGAGGAGGCGTTTTCGACAATGAGCGAAAGCCTTTCTTCGCGGTTATCAACCCGGCCATTAATAATTACCACCTGGTCAGGTATCCAGCAGCTATGAGTGGAAGAGTAAATTTTAGGAAAAACTACCGCCTCTATGCTTCCCGTATCGTCCTCGATTTTAACAATCGCCATCTCATTATTGCTGTTTTTAGTCAAGATTTTGCGTATTTCCGTAATAATTCCTCCCACCTTAATAGTTTTATTAACGTGCTCTAAATTCAGCTCACCCAAACTATGCGACGTTTGTTGTCTGATAAGCGACAATACCGCTAGCATTGGGTGTTCGGTTAAATAAAAACCGAATAATTCCTTCTCAAAAGACAAAAGTTGTCTTTTATCAAATTCTTCCACATTCTTTAATTTTAATTCATTACTACCATCCTTTTCCTCTACCTCCCAAAACAAGCTTGCCTGCCCTAAAGATTGTAATTTTTTTTCTCGGTGGCCCATCGTCAGAATCATATCCAAAGAAGAAAGCATCGCGGCTCGAGTACCAAATTGATCCAGAGCTCCCGCTTTAATCAAACTTTCCAAAGTCTTTTTATTTACTTTAGACAAATCGACGCGACGGCAGAAATCAACTAGGGATATAAATTTGCTGGTACTGCGGCCTTTAAGAATAGTTTCAATCGCCGCTTCACCGACGTTTTTAATCGCCGATAAACCAAAGCGAATGACTCTATTGCCATCTTTTTTTTCAATAGTAAAACCAACATGCGATAAATTGACATCGGGGGAAAGCACGGCAATTCCCATCTTGCGGCATTCTAAAATTGCCCTGCCTACTTTTTCGTTTCGCGACGGACCGGAAGAACCCTGGCTTTCTGCCGTTAGCAGCGCGGTCATAAACTCCACGGGAAAGTGGGCTTTAACATAGGCAGTTTGATAGGCAACCAAACCGTAAGCCACGGCGTGCGCTTTATTAAATCCATATCCGGCGAAGGGTTCGATTAATTCCCAAAGCTTGTTGGAATCGTCTTGATTCATACCGTTTTTCACACAACCCTCGATAAATTTTAGCTTTTGCTTTTTCATCTCCGACGGGATTTTTTTACCAATAGCCTTACGCAACTTATCAGCTTCCACCCAGGAATAGCCAGCGAGTTTGACTGCAATCATTAAAACGTCATCTTGATAAGTAATCACGCCGTAAGATTGGGAAAGAATTTCTTCCAACCGCGGATCCAAAAGCTTGACTTTCCGGCGCGCGTGTTTTCTTTCGATAAATTCAGGAATAGAATCCATGGGCCCAGGACGAAAGAGCGCTACCATGGCAGCAAGATCGGAAATACTGGTAGGCTTTAACTCTTTGACATAGCGCGTCATTCCCGATCCGCCTAATTGAAAAACACCCATGGTATCGCCCTGCCACAACATTTCATATGCTTTTTTGTCAGAAAGGGGCAGTTTTTGTAAATCGATATCAATATCCCTTTCGCGTTTAAGAATTTCTACGGCCGAACCTAAAATAGAAAGATTTCTTATTCCTAAAAAATCCATTTTTAAAAGACCGAGCGGTTCGATCGAATACATGTCATATTGAGTAATGATATTCTCGCCTTTGCTTTCCCTCTGTATTGGGATGTACTCCGTTAGAGGTTTGGGGGAAATCACTACGCCAGCCGCGTGCGTGGAAGCGTGTCTGGCTACTCCTTCTAATTTTTGCGCCAAGGTTAAGAGCTTTTTAGTCTGATCGTCGGCGTTAAAAAGCCGGTTTAACTCTGGTGTTATTTCCAACGCCTTTTGAATCGTCATAGGAAAACCTTGGGCTCCGATGGGAATCAGTTTGGCAATCTTGTCAGGTTCGGAATAGGGCATTCCTAAAACCCTACCGGCATCTCTCACGGCGCCGCGCGCCTCCATCGTACCAAAGGTAATAATTTGGGCCACATGATCTTCGCCGTATTTTTTCTTAACGTAAGCAATTACTTCTGGCCTTCTTAAATCGGCAAAATCCATATCGATATCTGGAGGAAGGGGTCTTTCCAGAGTCAAAAACCGCTCGAAAGGTATACCATAGTCTAAGGGATTAACGGTCGTAATACCGATTA
>CAYJSC010000090.1:0-3937 GCA_964372475.1 uncultured Gammaproteobacteria bacterium
TTCTTGCGAATTTGGAACATCTTGCCATAATTCTTCGACTTGCTCGGGACTTGTATACGGCTTAGTAAAAGTCGTTTCGTAATAAAGAATATTTTTAGCGCAAATCTTTTTGATTATCTTTGGATCTTTATCTTCCCAAGCTTTTCCTAATTTTTTAACCCATTGATTTAACTGATATTTATTCATAAAATTACCCTATTATACCTCACCCTAGCCCCTCGGGGTGAACCCTCTCCTGGAAGGAGAGGGAATAGTTATCAACCATATAAACATGTTCCTTCTCCTCCCAGGAGAAGGACAGGATGAGGTTATTTTTTGTTTCTTGCGAATTTTTAGGTTTTAATTTATAAATACTCTTAATCCATATGGCTAACCAAGAATTTCTTTCCCGGCCCCGAACAAACCATGGAGTAAGATTTCTAAGAAGAATAAAACTCTTTAATTTTGTGAAAAATATACCTTACCTGCGAAGTTTTTAAATATTCATGAAACGGCAGGCTCAAAACTTGCTTGGAAAGCAGCTCACTTTGGGGAAAAACTTTTTTTTGTAACCCAAAACTTCTAAATGCCGCGACCTGATAGATTGGTTTGGGATAATGGATCAGTGTTTCTATCCCTCTCTTACTTAAAAATTTAATTAATCTGTCTCGCTCTTTAACGGCCACGACAAATAAATGCGTTACGGGGTCCGAGTTATTATGTGAAACTAAAACTCTAACATTTTTATAAAGTTCGGCCTTTTTTAATTCTTGTTCATAAAGTTTTCTTAACGTTTTTCTTTTGGCAAAAACCACATTAATCTTTTTCCAATAGACATTTAATATACCTGCTTGTATTTCCGGAAGGCGGCTGTGACCTGATAAAAATTCACTTTTATATTTTTCTTTTTCTCCATAGGCTTTGGCCTTTAGCAGATATTGATAAATCTTTTTATGCTTAGTCCAAATGGCGCCACCGTCGCCTAAGGTTCCCAGGTTTTTCGTCGGATAAAAAGAAAAGCAGCCGATATCGCCAAAAATCCCAACTGGCTGCTTTTTAAATCTGGTCCCAAAAGCTTGGGCGCTGTCTTCGATCAGCATGATATTTTTACGCCGGCAAATTTTTGCGATTTCGCCTAAATCGCCGGTTAAACCATACAAATGAACCATGATAATAGCTTTGGTTCTTTTGGTGATGGCTTTCATAACTTCTTTTAAACTCAATTGTCCATTCTCGTCGCAATCAACCGGAATTGGTGTAGCGCGACTTAAATAAATTGGAAAGGCCGTGGGGTAGGAATTAACCGGAAAAATAACCTCGTCTTTTTCGCTTAGCTGAAGAGCCTGGAGCGCCAGAACCAAACTATCATGACCAGAACCAACCATCGTGACAAAACCTTTTTTTAAAAAACTAGCTAATCTTTTTTCGAGTTTATGGTTTTCCGGTCCGTTTAAAAAAACTCCAAAGTCGATGATGGAGGAAACAATAGAAAGTATGCTTTTTTTATTTTTCTGGGCAGCGTCGGCGGTGTGATTAAAGGAAAATTGCGATATCACTTAATTAGTCTTTCTCGGGAAGCCAAAAGTTGCTTCCCAAGGCATCCCAAGGCAATCTATATTCGTCTGGTTTACTTGGAATAAAAACATTATCGACGATATATAAGAGACCGGCAGTTTCTTTAAAATTATTAAAAGCACCGTGGGCTACTCCTGTTGGAATGTATAAAAGACTCGGTTTGCTCCCTCCCAAAACCAGCTTTGTAAACACTCCAGAACTCCTAGAATTCTTGCGGATATCCCAAAGTCCTACCACTAAATGAAACTGCGAAGGGACATACCAGATTTCGTTTTGCTGGAAATGAAGGTGCCAGGCCTTTATGGCGCCAGGGAAAAGTGAGGACCGGTTAAGTTGGGCAATTTTAAAACCGGGAAAGCCTATCGGTTCCTGCTTTTCGTTGAATTTTAGAATTTCGGAAAAATCGCCGTCATCTCCTAAATGACACTCAACCTTAATAATTTTTACTCCCTCTATCTCCTTTTTTTGGCTATAATTTTGCAGATAGATTTTTTTTCTAACGTCATCACTAAGATCATCAAGGCTAAAAGGTTTTGGCATAATTTGCATTATAGTATACTCTTAATGTTAAAAACAATTACTAACATCAATGTTTAAGCGGCTTTTTATCTTTCTTACGGGCTGGAAGTTACTCGTACTAATTGCAGTTGTTTTAGCCAGTAAACTATTACCGCTTGATGCGTCGCTGATGGCTAAGAGATTTAGTGTTAATATTCCCTATCTTTTTTCCGTCTGGGCTAATTTCGACGGTTTACACTATTTGGAAATTGCCGACCGGGGTTATTTTTATCTTGAACAGGGCTTTTTTCCTCTCTACCCCCTCTTCATCCACTTTTTTTTCAAGCTTTCTAATATTCCGTATCTTTACTCTGTTCTGATCGTTTCTCATCTGGTTTTTATCCTAAGCCTGGTTGTTTTTGGCAAACTCTTAGTAAAAGATAAAATGGCCAAGGGTTTTTCTCTACTACTTCTTATCGTTTTGCTTTTTCCCACCTCGTTTTTCTACGGAGCCGTCTATAATGATTCGCTTTTCTTACTATTTAGCTCCCTTTGCCTCTTCTACGGCAGACAAAAGAGCTGGATTTTGGCTGGCACCATGGGTTGTTTAGCAACCCTGACCAGGCTTAATGGCTTGGCCCTCCTTATCTATTTGCTTTGTGAATACTTAACCTCCGGTAATAATCTAAAAAAGCTTTTTAACCTAAAAAAAATTCGGCAAACAAAAATTTTTGCGATCTTACTAATTCCTCTGGCGTTTTTTCTTTATTTAGTTTTTATCCAAACCAAGTTTGGTGACTGGCAATTATTATTTAAGAGCATGACTGTTTGGAGTCAAGATAAAATGGTTTTGCCGCCGCAAGTTATTTTTAGATATCTAAAAATTTTATTCTTTGGCCCCGCCTCAACAATAATTTATTGGGTTGCCGCGGCTGAATTTGCTTTTGTTCTTTTTTATTTTCTGGCCCTTGTCTATTCCTGGAAAAAAATCCGCTTTTCTTATTTTGTCTTTATGGCCGTTTCTTTTCTGATCCCTTCCTTAACAGGCACTTTTGCTGGCATGCCCCGCTACGGCCTGCATCTTTATCCTTTTTTTCTTACCCTTCTTATATTCCTAGAAAAACAAAAAATCGTCGTTAGGGTTTTATATTTTTTCCTGTCTTTAATTCTACTAGGAATTTTTGTCAGCCTTTTTACCAGGGGATATTTTGTAGCCTGACGGTTTTTAAATAAAATCGATGCCAAAACTTGACAGCCTAACCATCTTTTTTCCTTTTTATAACGATGAGAAAACGGTCAAGCCAGCGATTTCGTCAGCCTATTATTTTGGTCGAAAAGTCGCTAGAAATCTCGAAGTGATTGCCATCCATGGAGGGGCTTCAAGTGACCATACCTATCAAGTAATTCTTCGTGAAAAAAAGAAACACCCTGATCTGGTAGTAATCAATAAGGCCCGAAACAAAGAAGGATACGCTGTCATCAAACACGGGTTTAAGAAAGCCAAAAAAACTTGGGTGTTTTATACTGACGGTGATTTGCAATATCATCTTCATGATTTAGTGAAATTAGTAAAAAAACAAATATCTACCGGCGCTGATGTTATTAACGGCTACAAAAACGAGCGAAAGGATACAGTCCTAAGGGTGTTTTTGGGACAGATTTATCGTCTGTGCAGCAGGTTTATTTTTGCCTTACCCATTCGCGATGTGGATTGTGATTTTCGTTTGATAAGAAATAAATTATTAAAAAAAATTATATGGCAATCGCAAAATTCATCAATTTTACCGGAGATGATTATAAAACTTAACCGCCTGGGAGCCGTTTTTGCGGAAGTTCCAGTTTCGCATTATCCCCGCACCTATGGAAAATCGTCTTATCGCTTACT
>CAYJSC010000091.1:0-3929 GCA_964372475.1 uncultured Gammaproteobacteria bacterium
TGATGATGCCTCTGGAGTGGCAACTGTATTAGAAATTTTCAGAATTTTAGCCGAATCTGGATTTAGACCTAATAAAACTCTAAAATTCATGACCTATGCAGGAGAAGAAATGGGATTACTCGGTAGCCAGGACATTGCAAATTCGTTTGCTGACCAAGGAATTAAAGTCGTTGGCGTCGAAAGTGCAAACCGCGCCGCGGAATTTTTACGCAGTAAAGGAGCCAATAATATTATTATCTGTTTGGGAGAAAAAGGCGCAGTTTTATTTTCCAAGGATGCCAAAAAATCTATCTACTATCCCGGCAATAAAGTTAGGGTTGTTGACGTTACGGCTGCCGGCGACGCGTTTCGCGGCGGATTCGTCGTTGAGTATCTGGAACATCAGGATTTAGAAAGAGCGATGATTTTTGGTAATAGAGCGGGTGCTTATGCTGTAACCAAACTAGGGGCCTATGACTCTATGCCTACCCGGGAGGAGCTTGCTTTCCTTGATATTCTACCCTAAGGTTTGTTTTCTTTACCCAAAGTCAAAGCATAAATAAGACGTGGGTTACCGGGGAAAAGACGCAAACCTTTTTTAGCAAAAGTAATTGCCGCGTCAAATTTTCCTTGTCTTAATAATACGAATGCGAGATTCTCATAGGCTAGATAATAGGTACCATTTGTAATTGCCTGGCGATAATATTTCTCAGCCGTTTCCAAATCTCCCTGATGGTCATAAGAAGCGCCCAAATTATTAGCCGAGACCCACCAGGTTGGTAAAAGCGCTAAAGATTTGGCAAAATGGGTTTTTGCGTCCTCCGTCTTTCCGATCCGAAACAATTCCGTTCCCAAATTATTCTCTAAATCAAAGGCGCCGGGATTTATTTGAACATCGTGGGAGTATAAAGTTAAAGGAGAGGACCAGTCGCGTAGACGAAAGTAGGTACGAAGAGATAGTAAGCAAACCATTACTAAACCAATGGCAATGATAGATGGTGCCTTTAATCTATTGTTCCCAAGTTTTATGAATGCTATTCCGATCATTCCCAGGAGTCCTATTTGCGGAAAATAAAACCAGCGGTCGGCAACGGTCATGTCGAGGGGGATAATATTTAAAACCAGGCAGAGCGAAGCAAAAAACCACACCGCAAAAAAAATAAAAACCTTGCTTTTTAATTTGACCGCCAAAAAAATTACTGACGCGACAAAAGTAGTTAGCAGTATTAAAGGGAAATAAAAATCGCCAATAGTGGTTTCTTTAACAAGCCAATGTTGGCTGATAGCTAAATTGTGGGGATAGAAAAAGTTAGCCAAATAATAGCTAAATTCTTTCGGTAAGGTTAGAAGCCTTTGATCCAAAGGAGCATTCATCATCGGAAAGATTCCCTTCCATGGCAAAGACCATCCGAGGAAATGGAAACGGAGAAAAAGGTAGGGTCCAAAAGCCACCGTAGCGGAAAATAAAAACGAGAGCAAACGTTTTTTAGTAAAGAAGATAATTAAAAGTATGCCCAGCAAAATGACAATTAAACCTGATTCTTTACTAATTAATGCCAGAAAAACCAAAGAGGTAAAGATTAAAATTTGGAGAAAACCACTTAACCTGCGGCTTGAGAATAAAAAAATTAATAAAAGCGACGCCAAAGTAAAAAAAGTATAGAGAACCTCTTGCGTGGCAGCCACGTAGCCAACGGCTTCAACCCCCAAGGGATGAACCAGAAATACCAGAGAACCGATAAAAGCGAGACTATCAGAAGCCGGATATTTGCTAAAACGGAAAAGTTTTTTAAAAAGATAAAAAACCAACGAAGCATTAATAAGATGAAGAACAATTTGGAATAAATGATAACCGAATGGGTTAAGACCCCAAAGACGGTAATTAATTCCATAGGTAATACCCATAAGGGGTTTATAGTAATTACCAATTAATATTCTTAATCCTCCCGAGTTGAAATTGCCGCCACTGACAGCGTAAGAAATAAAGTTGGAAGATTTAAGTAAAGCATTATTAACAATTAGTTCCTGATCATCCCAGACAAAGGGATTAAAAAAAGCCTTCGCGTAGACGATAAGACCAAAGAATAAAATTAAAAACCAAGGGTATTTTAATAAAAAACTTTTTACGTTACTAACGACAGGAATTGGTAACTGTTTCATCATATGGGATATTGTATACTCTTCATACTTTAGTTTGAAGGGTATATAATCCGGCCATGGAGATTGCAAATCTGGCACAAAGGCTGCGGCCGCAAAGTCTTAATGATTTTTAGGGCAAGAAAATTTGGAAATGGCCGTCTTATCGTATCCGCAAAAAAACATTGATGAAAAAATAGTTAAAGAAGTTTTTCAGACGAGGATTTACTGCCTGAAGAACTAAAAGGAAGAAAATACTATAAACCCTAAATATGTTCGCTCAGGTAATCAAAAACATTATCTTTTGTTATGACATCAATCTTAGTCCGATAGCGATAAAAGAAAGCTTTTTGGCTAGCAGGTTTCGATTTTGACCATTTAATTTCGTAGGCCTTAAACATATTACTGCCTTTAATAATCAGATCTACTTCAGACCCACTTCTTGTTCGCCAAAAATAAAGATTATTCGGCTGTCCTTCTAAGAGATTTTTCTTGGCAAACTCAGTAATTACCCAATTTTCCCATAACAAACCAATATCGCTTCTAAGGCCGGAGAAATTAAAATCCTTTATAAGTGCGTTTCTTACTCCCGTATCCCAAAAAAATATTTTGGTGTTTTTAACAATCTCCTTCCTTTGGTTGTTACTAAAAGCAGGAAGCCTGAAGATGACAAAAGAGCGTTCTAGAAGATCAAGATACCTAGCTATGGTGATTCGGCTTATTTGCAAATTATTTGCAAGTTCGTTGAGAGAAACTTCTGATCCTGCCTGATAGGCCAACAACAACAGTAATCTCTTAACGATCTCGGGAGATTTAATCAGAGATGATTGAAAAATATCCTTTAATAAATAATCGGAGACTAAGTTTAATAAATATTGTTGTTTTTGTGATATTACTACCGTTTCCGGGTAGGCTCCGTATATCATCTGTTGTTGGATTAAAGAATCAAGTTGATTCTTAAGGTTCTTTTTCAAAATCGCACCGGTTATTTCTTTTGAATACCAGGACTGACTGTTTAATACTTCAGAAAATAATAGAGGTGGTAAATACAGTTTGACATTGCGACCGGTTAAACTTTCTGCTGATTGGTCAAGAAGATTCAGGCTTGACGATCCAAGAAGAATAATTTTTGTTCTTACCTTACTATCAAACCAGCCTTTAACAATTCTTGCGGCTTCAGGCAGTCTTTGGGCTTCGTCAATAACGAGCAAAGAAGGATCTCCTAGATTTTTCATGGCTTCGTTTGGGGTCAAATTTGAAATGGCCAAAAATCGTGCTTTATCAACCTCTATATCAAGATTAAATACAACGCTGTGATGGTTTTCAAGAACTTTTTCAATTAGAGTAGTCTTTCCTACCTGTCTTGCACCCAACAGGATAACGATTTTAGAGCTATTTAATAGGTTTCTTATTTTGTTTTCTGCGATTCGAGCAATATACATTGTAATATTACTATACAAAATGATCGGACAATTTGTCAAGTACGATTACAAAAGAGTTACTCCTGTTGATTTTTGAAAAAGGTGGTCGTGTACAAATACTCCGTAGAAATTGAATTTGCTCATAATTGATTATTTTTGCCAGCGAAGACATTGGTCTTGCCGATCGAGAAGCCCTAATTTATAACTGGTAATTTACTATTTACCACTTCTTAATTTTTTGAGAAGAGAATTTATAGCTTTAAAAACTTTTTCTCCTTGTTCTTTGGTTTTAAGTATTTCATAGAGAGCGGGAAAAACAGATACCAAAACGATCACAATAATAATTGGCATTAAAAATTTATCAATACCAGGAATTGCACTACCCAAAAAATA
>CAYJSC010000092.1:0-3924 GCA_964372475.1 uncultured Gammaproteobacteria bacterium
CGAGATCCTGATACAAGTGACTGGAGTTCAGAGTGTGCTCTTCCGATCTAAACATCATAAACGCCATCGTTATCTTTATTGCGGAAGCTACTAATATCGTAAATAGCCAAAGGCCGATTACGAGGGAAGATAAAATGGCGCTTTTTGTTTTTCCCCTGATGGCTTTTGTTTTCTTTGCCTATATGCCGGCTGGTAAAAAGCTCTTTATCATCACCACTCTGGCCTTTTCCATTTGCATTATGCTTGTGCAGCAAAGTATTTTTTGGTATCATAAATTAACGGGTAGGCTTTCAACGGCGTTTTATAGTAAGGTGAAGAAGGATGTTAAAGAATTAACGAGTTAACAAATTAACGAGTTCGTAACCCGTTAACACGTCAACCCGTTAATCACTTAATTTAATATATGGCAGAATTAGATAAGTTATTGGTTTCATTCTTAGTTGACGAGGTCGTCGGCGGTTTTTTTATCTCTGTTCCTCCGGGGCATGTCGCCTGTCTTTACGATCGTGGTCGCGGTGTTTTGCAAAAGGTCTGGGGACCGGGACTCCATCTCAAACTGCCATTTTGGCAAGTTGCCAAGCTTTTTAACGCCCAGGTACTCGAATATACCATTCGCCACGATTTTGACCTCACGCATAAGGAAGCTCTTGGCGATCAGCCTCTCAACGTGGTGACAAGCGACAATAAAATTTTAGTCGTGGAGGGGTCGGTTCTTTTCCATATTGATAAAAATAACGCGCCGCTGCTTTGGGAAAATGTCGGCGATGATTTTGTTTCCAAGGTTATCAGACCTGTCTCCCGCAGCCGGATTAGAATTGTGCTAGCGCAAACGACAAGTACGGAGATTCGAAACAATCGCACGGCGATTGAAATTAAAATTAAAGAAGAACTCGATAAGATGTATATGGAAAAAGGGCTAATTTGCGACGGCGTGTTGCTTTCGGAAATTAAATTTATCGGCGATCGCGCCGACGAGGCACCGCAAAATATAGAAAAGCCGGATGCAGAGGTGCTTTTTCAAGACAAAAAATAGCCAGCAGCCATGCGTAAACTGCCCATTACCCTACTAGGTTTACTACTAATGGTCTTGACCTCAACCCAGGTTTTAGCTGATGCCGCAGGAAGCCAACAAGCTTATACTAATTTTAGCGATATCTACCGGACATCCTATCAAAACTATATTATCGCCAAAAATAAGTATTTAACCTACCAAACGCTCGCCGCGGCAAGGGAAGCTCTCGAAAACGGCCGCCTATTCCTAAAGGTCAGAGAACAATACCTTATTTTATATCTAAGCATGCTTCGTGACAAAGTTTCTGAACAAGGAGGATTTACTCTTTCCGAAAGAAATTTAATCATGGGTAAAATTGAGGTGGAAAATACCTGGCTTAATAGCCATCGCAGCCTGTACGATACGCCTACGACACTGGGTGACCTACAGCGGGTTTCTGATCAAACCCAAGATCGCTACGAAAGCGTTATTCGCTATGTTGGTTTGCAAACTAGCGGGGAAATACTCTATAACAGAGCCGCCATTTTGGAAAAAGGCTTGCGCAGTAATATTTACGCCCTGGAACAGGAGATGAAAGCAATTTCCGCCACGGGCACAGATTTAACCCTCGCGCAAAGATGGCTTCTGGAGGCTAAAAACAAAATTGATTTGGCCAAGGATAAGCAAGGCGAAGCGCTTTTGAGTTTCATGGCGCTGCGAGGCCAGAATTTAGTAGCGGATTATAATCGGGGTAGTTTTCTTCTTTCCGAGAGCAACCAATATCTCAGGGAGACAACGGCTTTCGTTTTGGAAATTATTAAAAACATAAAAGGAGAATAATCCTATGGATTTAGAACCAAAAGAAGGCATCGCGTCTCAGGAAAAGATATCACTTAACAAAAAGTCACTACTCAAAGAGCATAAATTCATGCTCCTAGCAACACTACTCATTGTGGTGGCAACTCTTTTTGTGACGTTTCTGCCCAGAGGTAACAGCAGCGTTTTGCTAGCTCCGAAAGCGATCATCACGCCGCCTTTGGCTATTATTACGGCAACACCGCCGCCCGAACCCTCCCGTTGGGCTAGTAGCGCGGCGATTCTTAAAATTGAAAAGGACACCCGTGATCTCCAAAGCAATATCAATAGTACCGATTATCAGGACCCTGTTTTAGCGCTTCCCAACGTCGATATCAAAGTCAATTTTGTGAACTAATCATTGCTAAGTCGAGTCAGACCCGATATAATCCCACAATTGTATGAGTTACGATTTGAAGGATCTCGGTAAAAAAGTTTACGAAATAATGGTCAACGTGCCTTGGTCTGAGGTGGAAGAGGCCTACCAGGCCATGCTCGATGAAACCGTCAGGAACGCCGAAATTTCTGGCTTTCGCAAAGGCAGAGCTCCAAAAGATCTGGTGGAAAAGAATTTAAACAAAAAAGCTTTTTACGAAGAGGTTTTAGGCAATCTCGTTCGCAAAACTTACCCCAAAATTATCGCCGAGAAGAATTTACACCCGATTGTTTTACCGAGAATCGAAATAATAAAAAGTGAGGAAAAGGCGGATTGGGTTTATAAAATAATGATCTGTGAAGCACCCGAGGTGGATTTGGGCCAATACAAGGAGGAGATTGGTAAACTTCACGCTAAAGATAAGATTTGGGTTCCGGGTAAAGATAAAGAAGAACCCAAGGAGGAGGATAAAAATAAAAAACTTTCCGAGTCTTTAGCAAGACTGATGGAGATCGTAAAAATTGATGTTAGTGCTATGCTAATTGAAGACGAAACATCTAAACTGCTTTCAGAATTATTGGAAGAGGTAAAAAAGCTGGGTTTAAGCCTGGATCAATATTTACTTTCGACTAAAAAAACCCCTGAAACTTTGAAAGCCGAATATCGGGAAAAGGCACTAAATTCTCTCAAGTTAGAATTGATGCTGTCTAAAATAGCCGATGTGGAGAATATTAATGTTACCCCAGAAGATTTAGAGAAAGCGCTAAAAGACGTCGAAGACGAGAAGTTGCGAGAACAAATAAAAAACTCTTCCTACCAACTGGCCAGCTTGCTTCGCCGACAAAAAACACTTGACTTTATTGCAGGCTTATAGTATTATGATCCCAATATTTGAGTGCTTATGGTACAGACAACTAAGAAAAAGAAAAAGCAGCAATTGGTAGATAATCCGCTTGAGGCTGTCAGGGAACTAGCCGGAGATTTGGGTCAATCAGCTAAATCTGATCTCATTTCAGGCATGGCTGATAGCGCTTTTTCTCAAATATTCGGATCCCCAAGTCACCCAACTAATGAACTAAAGCCAAATGAAGAACTTCCCATCCCGCTTCAAAATGAGGATCTCCTGGCCAGGGAAGAAATAATTTCCTTTCAAAATCAGAGGCAATACACCGAGCGGAACGTTTTTTCTTTCCAGGAATCGGTTCAATTAAAAAGGGAAATAGAAGAGCTTTTAAGGCAGATTAAACTTCTGGCTAAATCTACCGAGAATTTGACCCAGGAAGTTTCGCTCATCGCCATGGAGGATATGCCTGTTAATCCTGGACGCTATCATGTTAACTTTCTCGAGTGGTTGGTAAGATTGATCAAATCCCTTAGGGAACAAGTGGAGGATTCGCGAACCTGGTTGTCACTTTTTCACAGCAAGAAAAAGCAGAAACAATATTGGTCGATGTTTAAAAAACACGGGACCTCTTTTGGTCTCTCTTCAGAACGCGTCGTCGCCACCCAAGTTGGCTAGCCACTTCTTGTCATTTTTATTCTACTACCTTACAATAAAAAAACGCGCGCATGCTATGGACTCGTAGCTCAGTGGTTTACCCGCGCAAAAAAATTTGAACGGGTAAAGAGCGCTAAGGTATTAAAGAATTATTTGAATAACAAGGACTCGTAGCTCAGTGGTAGAGCGCTTCGTTCACATCGA
>CAYJSC010000093.1:0-3919 GCA_964372475.1 uncultured Gammaproteobacteria bacterium
TGGAACCTTTGTTACCATATCCACATTTATAGATCCTAATATTGCTATATTTTTTCTATTTATTGTCTTTTCTAAACCCCAGCGTTTTGTTGAAATATTAAAATTGGCATTTCTTTTAGCAAGAATGGTTTTACTAACTTCGGATAAAAACTTTATGATGATATCTTGCACGTTATTATCATTGTAGAGGGCTGCCTTAAAATCTTCATGGTTAATATAGTGGGAATAATCAATTGTTCGCGAAAGACACAACACGGGTTTTTTATAAACAAGGGCAAGAGTGGTTTCGTGACCGACTTGAAAATCACCGGGATTTACATCTACGATTAGGGCGTCTGCTTTTATAACCCCTTGTCTGATAAATTCGTAATGGACGTTTTCCCGGCTGCCATATTTTTTAATATTTTCCTCGGTAAAGATCGACTGGTACTCTCTGGTCTTTTCCGCACTAATTACTTCGGCGCCGGTTGATTCGATGACTTCGATTACTTTATCAATTTCTTTTTGATGATCTTTTTTCTCGGGATAAGGCGTGATGAAAAAGATTTTCATAACAAATTATTATAACAGAAGAGAAGGTAACTACATCACTGACATGTTTGCAGAGATTTGCATAGATGTGTTAATATATACATAGATTTCATCAAAAACCTATGACAAATACACTTATCTCTATTGGCGAAGCTTCTAAGATACTTGGCGTTTCAATTGACACACTAAGAAGATGGGACAATGCGGGCCGGCTGCCTTCCGTTCGAAGCGGTCTACGGGGGCACAGATTTTACAACTTATCGGATATTGAACAATATACCAAAGACCAAAACAGTATCGCTAAAAACTGGGCGCGGTCGACACAAGGAATCGAACCTGAACCTGAAGTGTATTGTCAAACACGAGATGTGTTTCAAGCACGACTCGAAAAGCTTCAATCGCAACTTAACCAGGAATTGCCGTTGACAACAACATCGCTTGTCACTGCCGTTGCCGGCGAAATTGGTAATAATTCGTTTGACCATAATTTGGGTAACTGGCCAGACGTAACTGGTATTTTCTTCTCATATTCTATGCGCAGTAGAGGCGTTGTTTTGGCCGATCGTGGCCAAGGCATTTTGACAACACTCAAACGAGTTAGGCCCAAATTAAAAACCGCCCAAGAGGCTCTAAAAACCGCGTTTACCGAAACGGTTTCGGGTCGATTTTTGGAAGCACGAGGAAATGGACTAAAATTTGTTAGACAGGTAATTATTGATAACCCATTTACTCTTTTTTTTCAAACCGGTGATGCCTATCTGTATTTAACTCAGTTTGATAAAGATATCGTCGTAAAACAGGCTAAAACTTTTATCAGGGGTTGTTTTGTTCAAATTGGTTTTGAAGGAGGAATATGATAATTCAATTGAAGAAATTCGGCACGTTTTTGAATTCAAGACCATCAGGAAAAGAGGCCTGGCTGGCATTTCAACCAGTATTAAACGAGGTCTCTTTAAACGAGGAAATTCTTGTTGATTTTGCTGGTGTCAATGTATTAACGCCTTCGTGGGCTGATGAATTTTTAACTCCACTTTTTAATCGTTTTAAGGAAAAGGTGAAACTCCTAAATACTGGTAACCCTTCCGTTAAAGCATCCCTGGAAATACTTGGAAGATCCCAATAAAACAACTCATGAAAAACATTTTAAAAATCATTAAAATCTCCAAACCGCTCAAAGCGTGAAAAAAGTGATTATCCTCGACGACGGCCGGGTGGCAGATTATGGCTCTCCCCAGGAATTAGCCAACAAGCCAGGCCTCTATTCTGATCTACTGCGCTATCAAGTCGAAGGCAACAAAAAACTGTTGGAGAAGTTTGAGATTTATTAAACTATTTACTCGTTAGCTTATACATTAGCCCCGCAGCGAGTCCGCCGGAAAAGGAGCCAAGAAGATAGATGATTAAATTTGGCAAATGCATTGAAAAATTATTAAAATCAAAAAGCATCGGGCCGAGACCCACGGCTGGATTATAGATACCGCCGGAAATAGGACCGCCCGCAAACGCGCCAAACATTAATGTTAAACCAATTGCCAGGCCGTAATATTGATTTCCTTTGGTTTTTTCCGAAGTGGCTGTGTGTAAAACTACAAAGGCTAGAGCAAAAGTAAAGAGAAATTCAATTAATAGAACCACCGTTAAATCATAAGAGGGATTAGGGCCGGGAACAAAAAGCCTTTTGGTAATTAAAAAGAAGACAAGGGCTGCGCAAAATGCTCCAAGTATTTGAAAAAGAAAATATTTAAACGCTTCATCCGCTTTAATTTTCCCCCGCACAAATACTGCCAAGGTAACAGCCGGATTATAATGAGCGCCCGAAATATATCCGCCCATATAAACCATAGACAGAAGTACTGCCCCAATTGCCAAGGGGTTACCTGTCAAGGCCACGGTTAAAACCAAGAAAAACGTGCCTAAAAATTCAATCAGGTATTTATTCATTATATAATCTGGTTAAGCTATATTATTATCTAAACATTAATTAAAAAATAAGTCAAACGTTTTTGATGAAAAAAATATTATTTTTTCTAGTTCTATTTGCGGTCGCTTTTACTCTCTTACAGAACCAACTGGTTTTAAACCCCACGGAAGGAAGAAAAGCTCTACAGTCATTTAGTAATCTTTTAAAAAATGTTGGTCTCGTTTCCCAAATCGAATATATCTCAGGAACGGGCTCGATGTACCCGACGTTTCCCAAAGGAAAGGGTAAAACCAATCTGGAGCGGGCAGGAGAAGTCGTTGGTTCACACGTAACCATTCCCTACCCCGGAGGGATAATTTTGTTTGGCAAAAGATATCGCGATTACACACTGCAAAGAGGCGACATTGTTTTTTTCTCAAATTCAAAAACCAGCGAAATTATTGCCAAAGAAGCTTCGGGGTCATCAATAACTAATTCCGGTTTTGTAAAAAGAGTAATTGCGCTTCCTGGAGACTCTATTGAAATTCGTGACGGTTTTGTTCTCTTAAATGACAAAATCGTTGATGAACCCTACATCCCTAAGGCCAGATCCACCTATGGCGGTAATTCCTTGGCTGATTGTGAAAGCCGCATTGTCCCCCAAAGCCATGTTTTCGTCATGGGAGATAACCGTAAAGGCAGTAATGATTCGCGTTTCGACTTAGGACTAGTCGCTACGGGCGACATTCAAACGGTAATTCCAATCGATAAACAGGAAGATTTAAAAAATCACTGGCGCGACACCTCAAACGATACCAAATCCGCCCACCAACCGATATTTTCAACAGAAGAATATTTAACTTTATTAAATAATAAAAGGCGAGAGGCCGGTGTTAAACCCTTAACTTTTCAAAACAAGCTCGCCGTCTCATCCCAAAAACGCGCTGGGGTTATTTTAAAATTTAACGATCTGTCTTTTGAAGCTACCAGAAGCGGCTATACTATGAAAAAGGCCATGAACGAAGCGGGCTATAGCAATATTGTTTGGGGTGAGGTTCCAACCTTGGGATATTATGAGGCCGACGAATTAATTGAAAACTTTTGGCAGTTTCCTGATGCTAAGAATTTTCTTCTTAATCCTGATTTTTCCGAAACCGGGATTGCCGCAAGTATTGGTGAAATCAACGGCTGTCCCGTGCAAGTTGTAGTTTCTCACTTAGCCGGTTATAAACCGCCTAATTATTCAGCAAAAATAAAGAGCGACTGGGAATTGGTCGTACAAAATCTAAGCGAGGTTATTCCTTCATGGGAAAAAGCCAAAGGGAATAATAATGTTAACCAAGAGGATTTAAATAAAATAATAGAACTTTTAAATCAAAGAAAAAATAACGCGGCTAAAATATTAGAAAAAGTAAGGTCTAATCAATGGTTGACGCCTGAAGAAGAAAATATGGTAAATAATGATGAGAATTTATACAAACAAATAAC
>CAYJSC010000094.1:0-1045 GCA_964372475.1 uncultured Gammaproteobacteria bacterium
AAAATGTTGTTTTTATGGATTAATTCATAGGCCATTGGATAGAGACTGGCCCCCAAACCAATAATAATTACTAAAGTGACAAAAAAAATTTCAGAGGAAATAATTTTTCTTATTGTGCCCATGCCGTTCGCATTGTAAAACATTGATCTCAAACTGACAATACCAATAATTCCCTCTCCTAAAGGAGAAGGAATAATTTTGTTATTTGCATATTTCATTATTTAGGAGCATATTTTACAATGGAAAACTATGAACTTAAAATTTAAAATCAAATTATTTTTCTCTTCCGAGCTTGGTTTTTTTTTAGTTCTTTCATTGCTACTTCTCACCCTCTCCCTTTCTCCTCAAATCAAGCGCCAGCTCGATACTCCCAAGGGCCGGGTTTTTACCGGTCTGGAATTTTATTCGGATGACTACAGCATTTATGTTTCCAATATTTTTCAGGGGCAAAGAGGACGCTTTACGCTTCTGGATAAACATACGAGCGAACCTCATCAAGGAACAATTATTCACGACGAGTATCTTTTGTGGGGAAAATATACCAGCCTTTTTAAGATCGATCCCATCACCTCTTATCATCTGGCCCGCTATACTTTTGGATTCATCTTATTAATAATGGTTTGGCTGTTTTTGCAGGAAATTTGGCCGGGCCGATTTGCGGGGAGTCCTTTAAATTTTCGAGGAGTCGATCCGGCGAAGCCGGATTTTGACGCCGCAGAAAATTTACGAGGACGACCTCAGCAAATCACCACCATACGCCGTCTCGCTTTTTTTCTTATCACTTTCTCAGCTGGATTTATCATTATTAAAAATTCACCAACCGGTTTAAATTTTGACTTTCACCTGAACTGGCTGACGGAAATGGACGTTTTTTACCGCTTTGTCGCCCTTCCTCATTATCTTTTGGGCAACATCTTCTTCCTCGCGACATTAATTTGTTTTCTTAAATATCTAAGTCACCTAGGTAACTTAAAATATCTTATCTTTGGCGCGGCTTCTTCCCTTCTCCTAGCCCTCATCCATCCCGTCGCCCTGGTCTCACTTA
>CAYJSC010000094.1:1055-3893 GCA_964372475.1 uncultured Gammaproteobacteria bacterium
CCCTTCCTCATTATCTTTTGGGCAACATCTTCTTCCTCGCGACATTAATGTGTTTTCTTAAATATCTAAGTCACCTAGGTAACCTAAGTCACTTAGGTAACTTAAAATATCTTATCTTTGGCGCGGCTTCTTCCCTTCTCCTCGCCCTCATCCATCCCGTCGCCCTGGTCTCACTTATAGCCCTACTTACTATTTACTGTATTTTTATTTTTCTTATTCGTCTCATTTCTCTTTCCCCAAAATACCTTAATTCCTTAATTCCTAAATTCTTTAATTCCTTAATTCTCACTAAAGAAAATGTCTTTTTGATCGCTTCTCTACTCATAAGCGCTCCCGTCATGCTTTTCTACCGGTATCAATTCGGCATTCCTCCCTGGAATCACATGGCGCTTTGGGAAGGCGTGACCCAATATCACGTGCCGCTAATGGAATTTGCTTTTGCCATCGGCCCCACTTTCTTTCTGGGAATTTTGGGCTTTTTTGCCATGTTTTTAAATTTAAACATTAAAAATTCATTAAAAATTTCAAATTTTCATGCGAAGCTAGATCCCGCTCCGCGGGAAAAATTGACAATTATTTTAGTTCTACTTTCCTGGATTCTCTCTTTTTTCCTCCTCATCTATTTCTCCTACCCCTTTTTGCATATCTCCCAAATCCGCTTTATGCAGGTTTTTATTTTCATTCCTTTTGGCATTTTGGCGGCAGAAGGAATTCTTTTTTTGGCAAAGTTACCACTGTCATTGCGAGGAGGTCGCGAAGCGACCGACGTGGCAATCTCATTAAATAAGAAGATTGCTTCGGCCACTTCGTGGTCTCGCAATGACAAACGAACAAAAATAAGTTTTTTTATAATGTTTTCTCTAATTTCCCTAATTCTTCTTCTTGCCCTGCCATACTATTTTGCTTCTCTTCGCCTTAAATTTAACTTTTTTACTGATTTCTCCCCCCTCATCTATCCGCACCAGGAATCGGTGGATGGCTACTTTTGGCTTCGAGACAATACAGATCCAAGTGACGTTGTCATCGGCGCCTTTCTGGCCGGTACCCAAATTCCCTATTTTTCCAATAACACCGTCTACACCGGCCATCTCTGGGCGACTTTAAACCGCGCCAAAAAAGAACCCCTGGTCGGCCGTTTTCTCCGTAATGAAATGGGAAACGAAGAAGCCCAAAACTTTTTTAAGGAAAATGGGATTAAATATGCCTATATCGGCTGGCAGGAAGCGAGTTATGGATTTGACCCCAAACACTATCCCTTTTTAACGCCGGTCTATAGCAATAAAATGGTTACCATTTATAAAACCGCGAGCCAATAACTCCTTGACAAAACCTATACCAAAATATTATAATTGTAATATGGGTGCAAGAGTTGTTCTTCAGGTTCCTACTACTAAAGATTTAAAATTAACCGCTGAACTCGCGGCCAAAGACTATGGATTTTCATCTCTGCAAGAAATTTTAAGGCTGTTTTTAACCAAACTAGCCAGGAAGGAAGTTGGAATTTCTTTTATTGAAAAAACTATCACTCTTTCTAAAAAATCGGCAAAAAGATATGAAAAAATGGATAAAGACTTTGCTAATCAAGAAAACATTTATCGAGTAAATAATTCGCGGGATTTATTGAGCCAACTGACCTAGAATGATAATTCTTTATCATAAAGTGTTTCGAAAACACTTTAAAAAACGTATCGTGCCTAATTTTCCCTTAGTCAAGAAATTTGAGGAAAGATTGCAATTGTTTCTTATCAACCCGACGCATCCTTCTCTTCAAAATCACCGCTTAATTGGCCATAAAAAAGAGTATTGCTCTTTTTCAATTGCCGGTGATATTCGAGTGATTTATAAAATCGAGAATGAAACAATAAAATTCTATGATGTTGGCAGTCATAATCAGGTTTATGCCAACTGATCATCGTAAAGTTAAACCTTGAAAAACTTGACTTTATTTGGATGACTCTTTACAATTTGACTTGTGAATAAGAAAATCAGTCTCTTTCTTATTTTTGACTTTAGAATTGAAAACAAGGAATTGATATTAAATCCCTCGCGAGAGGGATTTTTTGATGGGATTCTTAACGAATCGAACGAAGTGAAGATGGGTTTAGAATCCCACATCCACCGAAGTCTTGACGCAGGCGGATAATATTTGAAACCCATTGACCTGTTAAATTTGACTTATAGTATTAATTGGAGTATTATTTTAATGCTTATTTAAGTAAATCTGCCCTCTAACCCAATCTTATGAAAAATAAGACTAAGGAGGGTTATGATACAAGCAATAACTATGTCACAGGGTAGAGGAATTGAAGGGAGAGCTGAATCGGCTCCACAAATAACAGTAGATCCTCAACAGCTTTTTAAGTCTGGAAAAGGGGAGCTTGTTAACGATGTTTATCTAAGAGCACAAATTAATAGATTGGTTATAGATCCCGACATACAACTAGATCAAACGGCGACAAACGAGCTTGTCAATAAGAGAAAAGAGGATCGTGTTGTTATTGACGAAGTTGTTGAAATCCGAAGAACTGGCGACAAAAAAAAGCCTGAAGAAAGACAAGTTGTTGTTTGGCGTTCCCCTTTCCTTAGGCGTCGACAATTTGCGGTAGCAGCAGCAGCAGTAACCCTAGGAATATCAACCGCAGCAGCAACCGCTGCAATTTGCAACTTTCTATTACCAGGTTCTGCCGAAACTCCTCCATCACCAACATCTGCTCCGCTTCCTACACCTATTCCTAAAGCTGGTGAGCCTACTCCTCCTGTGATTCGTTCCTTAGAATTATCTCCCACTTATCCATCAGGAATTGATCGTCCTGAAGCAGAAAAAACTCTTGCGGCAAT